>JAUQXG010000510.1 GCA_030834765.1 Lutispora sp. | reverse complement strand
ATATAATATTATGATTGAATACTCTTTTTTTTAATTATTTTTTAAAAATAAATTTTTTTTTATTTTTACATTTTTTGAATAAATTAATATAAATATTTATTAAATTATTTTATCTTAAATCTATTTTAATGAAAGGTTATTAAATATGTTTATATAATAAGTTCTACCAATCTAATTAAATTCCTCCATTTATTTGGAAAATCATCTGTTATTTTAATAAAAATAGAAAAAGGCAGCAATTCTGATACGCTCTCTGTCAAGTAGACAGTTAAAATAATAAAACTGTTAACCATAAGGAGGAGCATATCATTCTTGCTACCTAATAATTATATTATTTAGAATAGAGACTAAAATTAGTTTCTGCTTTGCTTATTGTAGCTTTCATGTCTGCTTTTGCTATTGATTTTAAAAATTAATATATTTTATACTTCAATAATGATTGGAAAGATCATTGGATTTCTTTTTATATTGGTATAAAGATATTCCTTAATTGCATCTTTCACTACAATCTTCATTGTTCCCCAATCTTTCCCACCGTATTTTAAAAGAGACTCACATGTAATTTTGCGCATTTGCTCAATTAATTCTTCTGATTCCCTCACATACACAAACCCTCTAGATATGATGTCTGGCTCCGATATCAGATTGCCTGATTCCTTTTCAATTGTTATGATTATGATTACCAAGCCGTCCTGAGATAAAAGTTTTCTATCTCGCAATACTATATTTCCTACATCACCTACACCAAGTCCATCTACAAAAACTCTTCCTGACGGCACTTTCCCACTGATTTTTGCATCAGTATTATCTAACTCCAGCACATTGCCAATGTCCATAACAAAAGTATTTTTTTCTGATACACCTAATGAATTGGCTAAAAGCGCATGTTGTCTTAAATGTCTGTACTCTCCATGAACTGGCATAAAAAACTTAGGCTTTACTAGATTTTGTACGAGTTTTAACTCTTCTTGGCATGCATGACCTGAAACATGTACATCTGCAAGTGCTTTATATATCACATTTGCGCCTTTTGCAAATAGCTGATTAATCACTCTCGAAACAGTTCTCTCATTCCCAGGTATTGGTGTGGCTGAGATTACTACTAAATCACCGGGTACAATCTGTACTTGCCTATGAGTTGATGCCGCCATCCTAGTTAATGCAGACATTGGTTCTCCTTGGCTGCCAGTTGTAATAATCGTTATTTGGTCTGCTCTATATCTATCTATATCCTTAATATCAATAATTGTTCCTTCTGGCATAGTTATATATTCTAACCTTTTTGCAACTTCCGTTACATTAATCATACTTCTTCCACTAAGGGCTACTTTGCGGCCATACTTCACCGATGCATTGATTATTTGCTGAATTCTATGTATATTAGATGCAAAAGTAGCAACAATAATTCTAGCTCTAGCTTCACTAAAAATCTTTTCGAAGGCTTCGCCCACAACCCTCTCGGACATGGTATATCCTTCACGTTCTACATTTGTACTATCACTCATTAGAAGCAGCACACCCTGTCTGCCCAGTTCAGCAAGACGTACTAAGTCTATGTTATCTCCTTGTATTGGCGTATAATCTATCTTGAAATCCGATGTATGGACCACTACACCAACAGGAGTATGTATTGCCAGTGCCATCGCATCAGCAATGCTGTGGCAAGAATTGATAAATTCTATTTTGAATGCCCCCAGTTGAATAACCTGCCCCTGTTCTACTGTTTCAAGCTTAGCTTGTGAAAGGAGTTTATGCTCTTCTAGCTTAATCTCTAACAATCCTAGTGCCAATCTTGAGCCGTATACCGGTATATTAATTTCTTTTAATACATAGGGTATTGCTCCAATATGATCTTCATGTCCATGAGTTACAATGATTCCTCTAATTTTTTCTTTGTTATTTTTCAAGTAGGTTATATCTGGAAGGACTAGATCTATTCCCAGAAGCTCATCTTCTGGAAACGCTATTCCACAATCAACTACTATAATATCGTTGCCAAACTCAAAGACAGTAATATTTTTACCTACTTCCCCTAATCCTCCTAGGGGAATCACTTTTAATTTCTTTTTATTTATTGGTGCTTTTTTAGTAATCTTTAAAGTTTCTTTTTCAGAAACATTATTATTCAATATATTGTCCTCCTTATAATTATCTTTATTGGTTTATTATCATTCATTCAATTTGCTTTATTATGTATAATACTATACATTATAGCCTAACAAAGTCAATTTTATTATCACCTTATATAGTCCAGATGTTTCCTTTATCTGCCTATAGCCTATACCGGATAGGATGCTCTATGATCTCCAGCACTTCATTTTTAGTCCTAGTTTAATCATTTTACACACAATTCAAATAAACATTAATTTGTTAATAATTTCTCCATTATCGTAACATCAACATATTTTCCGTCTAAAATCCCTTGCTTTTCATAGGTTCCAATTTCTCTAAACCCTAATGAGCTATAAAGTTTTTGTCCTGCCTGATTTACTTTAAAAGTACTAAGCACTAGCTTGTGGAAGCCTTCCTCTTTGGCTGTTTGTACTAATGAGTTTAAAAGAATCTTACCTAATCCCTTGCCTCTCATTTCCCGAGATATATAAATAGATATATCTGCAACACCACTGTAGCAACACCTAGAGTTAAACACATTTAATGATGCCCAGCCATGCAATATGTTATATTCATCCTCAATAATCAATACCTTATGCTTTTCACTTCTGCTATTTAGCCAATCTATCATATCAGCATCTGTTCTAAGTCTTGTCTCAAGTGTTGCTACCCTATCTTCAATTCCCTCATTATATATCTTTGTTATTGCAGGTATATCAGTCTGAGATGCTATCCTTATTCTATAGTCCATCAAACTCAACTCCTATTTCCTAGCTTTTACAGCCCAATCTAAAAGCTTCAAGCTTTCAAGAACTTGATCTCTTTTTTCCTCTGGTATTGCATTCATTATATCTTTAAAATATCCCTCCATTCCACCTTCTATAGATTTATATGACTCAGCTCCCCTATCAGTAAGCTTTATTTTTATATACCTTCTATCTGATGCATCCGTCTCTCTTAATGCATAACCCTGCTTAACTAGATTGTTTACTGTTCTGCTCATGGTACTATTATCAAGCCCAAGAAGCTCAGCCAACTCATTTAGAGAAATCCCGCCGCTTCTCCCGATCTCTACAATAGCATGGCATTGTCCTATAGATACGCCACAGCATAAAGCTTCAGCCTTTTCAAGAAAACCCAAATGTCTTACCAAAATCCTAATGAGCTCTCTTAATTCAGATACAATATTATCATTTTTCATACAGCACCTCTTTGTATTGCATATAGAAAACCTTTGCATTTTTATCTATTACCTTAATACTGACATATATATCTTAAATATATTGTATCATACAATAATTGTATAGTACAACTATCATTTATAATTTATTCCTTATAAGACTTCTTCCTCAATAAAATTTACAAAGCGGCGGGCGGCATTAATACCCGTCGCTTTGCCCTTGAAAGAAGGTATATAGTAATGGGATATGATGGATTAAGTTGTCCTTGTTTCCCACTAACATATTATGAAAGTTTGTCTATTTGGTTACACATTCTAAAAAAATAGTAATTTATTTTATTAAATTTTCTGCTTTAACTGATCTGCTTTATATAGTGATATTTCTTGTTTTATGTGATAATAGTAAAAGCATAGTTTTTTAGGAGGCATCTTTATGACAACAGCTTTAAACGCTGCTCAAAGCATTCTTTGTTTAATCATTATTATTAGCATAGGGTTTTACCTTACGAGGATAGGATGGTTTAATGATAGCACTTCAAGCCTTTTTTCAAAGCTTGTCACCAATATTTCACTTCCACCACTTATGATATGGACTGTTACTAGTTCATTTGATAGAGAAATGATATTAGGCTCTTTCAAGGGGATTATCATAGCTTTTACTTCAATAATTGGTTGTCTCATATTAGGCTACGTGATTGGAAAACTAGCTATCCCTCAAAATAGGCAGGGCACTTTTCAAATTATGTTTTCAATGTCAAATACAATCTTTATAGGGCTGCCGGTAAATGTAGCATTATTTGGAGAGAAAAGTATACCCTATGCTCTGCTTTATTATGTTGCAAATACAACTTTATTCTGGACTATAGGTATCTTTCTTTTAGCTAAAGATGGAGAAACTGATAGTAAAGGAATGATGTCTTTAAAAACATTAAAAATTATATTTTCACCTCCATTATTAAGCTTTTTTATTGGGGTTATCATAGTATTAACCGGGATAAAACTTCCCAGCTTTATTTCAGACACATGCAAATATCTTGGCAATCTTACTACTCCTTTATCTTTAATGTTTTTAGGAATCACCATACATACATTGGATCTTAAAAAGATTAATTTTAGCTTGGATCTTTTTTTACTTTCAATCGGCAGATTTATCATATCTCCCTTCCTCATATTTTTATTGGCTTATCTCGTACCTATACCTTCATTGATGTTTAAGGTATTTGTAATACAAGCTGCTATGCCTATTATGGCCCAAACTGCGGTACTAGCCAAAACTTATGATGCTGATTTTGAATATGCAACTATTATGATTTCTGCCACTACAGGGCTAAGTTTAGTTATTATTCCAATGCTTATGATTATATTGAGTGGCTATTAAATTTACTAAACAAAAAGGATATAGCATTTTATTTTTTGCTATATCCTTTTTATTTAGCTCTTAGGCTTAAATGTCTGACATTCAGTCTGCTGTTCCGCAGTAGCACTTGGTCCATTAATCTTCAATTCTTGTGCTCCACAGGCATAATTATTGTTGAATGTACAGTTTACAGCATCACAGGCAATTTGAGGGTCCATGGCCTGATGCCCCGAAAAAATCTGAGTTATGCCACCAACCACATTTAAGTTCGTCATTTCTGTAAAATAATTTTTGACACTTTTTTGTGCATAAGTATGACAAAATGTATTATCTCCGCTTTGCGTTCCGCCTCCTTTAATTTCTACCTTTGCCGCTCCACAAAGATTATTCATGTTGTGTACGCAATGATTCGCACTGCAAGCTAATTTATTATCCATAACTATCACTCCATTTTAATTTTGTTTCTATTTTCTGCAATTAATTATTTGTTATGCCTTTCTTTTCAAATTTACAATTAAAAAATATAATAAAAGAATAATATTTTATTGAAGTTCAGTAATATCTTCTTTTTCTGAAAATCGATCTTCATATCTATCTATGTAAATTTTATTATTTTCGTCAATGGTTCCATAAAAAACGTTTTTTATATCTTTGATTCCCATACTTTTTAGTTGTTTTAAAAGCCATGCTGCAGAAAGATTTTTACTTTTTAAATTTTCATAGATTATGTTACCTGTAACAATGATTTCTTTTTCAATCTCTTCCTGCTTTATCTGAATGTTTAAGTCCTCCACTTTGACATTTTCCTTGGCAGCCTTTTTCAATATACTGATTTCACCTGTTGTTTCCAATATGCCACATTCTACAGAGGATATATCAAATATATCTTTCTTCCTAAGCAAATGAGTTAAGTCATCAATTGTATAGTGAAACCTAAAAAGATTTTTCTCTAATATTTTTCCATTTTTAATCACAATAACGGGTTCTCCCTGTACTATTTTAGATAATCTACGGCTTTTTATATTCACATATGCCATAACATAAGTAAGGATTCCGAATATAAACAATCCTGCCATATGCTGCCACGTCCTTTGATTTAAATCTGTAGCTACTGTAGCCGCTATTGATCCAAATGTAATGCCATTAATGTACTCTGTCAGCGTTAATTGGGCAACCTGCTGCCGCCCAAGTATTCTGGCAATAAAGAATATAGAAAAAAAAGAAAGAACGGTCTGAATAATAATTTCAAATATTTGATTCAAATGAATTCCTCCTTCCGAATAGTTTTTCATAACTATACAATAATATTAATGTTAGCATTATCATATAAAATATACTGGAGGGTTCTTATGAGCATACTTTTACAGGTTATATTAACAGTAGTATTTATTATTGCAGGCTTCTCGACTATTTATTTTTTGCATAAAAGCAAAAAAATATAAAAAGGCTTCTATTAAAGTATTTAGCAGCTAAAGAAGCCTTTGATAATCTTCGGTTATTCAGAAATGCGTTAGGTCAAGTTTGACCAAGGGTAATTTATACTTATGGAACACAAGGCACTATACATGATAGAGAATGAGAATTGCCTTATATTCTCATTCCTCCTATTAGAATGTTTATCCTTTTGGTTTAAAAATTAAAGCTGCCAAAAAACCAAATATGATAGCTGATGAAACACCAGAGCTGGTTATTTCAAAAATACCTGTGAGTACTCCAATGATTCCGCTTTTTTCGGCTTCCATCATAGCACCTTTTAAAAGTGAATTCCCAAAGCTGCTTATTGGCACAGTAGCCCCTGCACCTGCGAACTCTATAAGAGGATCGTAAAGTCCCAGTCCTCCTAAAACAGCTCCCATAACTACCAGTGTGCTCATTGTATGAGCTGGTGTCAATCTGCCTACATCCATCATGAGCTGCCCAACTACACATATCCCCCCACCCACTAAAAATGCCCATATAAATTTATCCAAATCTATGCTCCTCCTTATATTTCTATTGACACTGCATGCGCGATGCATGGAATGCTTTCTTTTTGCTGATAGGAAAGGGGAGATAACAATGCACCTGTTGCGATTACTAATATTTTCTTCAATTCACCTTTTCTCATTCTGTTCAAAAGATGTCCAAAGGTTACTGTGGCAGAACAACCACAGCCGCTGCCTCCTGCCATGACAGGCTGCTCCTTTTTGAATATTAACAATCCACAATCAGTAAATATAGAATCAGGCATTTTAAAACCGTGCTCTTTAAACATATCCTTTGCTATGGTATGTCCTACCTGCCCTAAATCTCCCGTGGCTATTAAATCATAATAGGTTGGATCTAAATTCATATTTTTAAAATGAGTTTCAATTGTATCCACCGCTGCCGGTGCCATGGCTGCCCCCATATTAAAAGGATCTGAAATTCCCATGTCTATGACTTTTCCCATGGTTGCAGAAGTTACTTTTGGCCCCTTGCCTTGCTGACCTAGTACTGCAGCCCCTGCTCCCGTAACTGTCCATTGAGCTGTAGGTGGTTTTTGAGATCCATATTCAGTAGGATAACGAAACTGCTTTTCTGCTGCTGCATTATGACTGGATGCTCCTGACACTGTGTGAATAGCCGATTTGCTATTTATCAAGTTTGCAGCTATGGCTAATCCCTCCATAGCACTAGAACATGCTCCAAATACCCCAAGATAAGGTATTCCCAAATCCCTTGCGGTAAAACTGCTGGATATGATCTGATTCAGCAGATCTCCGCTTATAAAGAAATTGATGTCCTCTTTTTTTACGCCAGACTTCTCTATAGCCTTTTCTGCTGCTTCTTTTAAAAGTATCTTTTCTGCCTTTTCGAAACTATCCTGTCCTAACCAAATATCATCATGCAATATATCAAAATCCTGTGCTAACTTTCCAGCTGCTTCGAAAGGTCCTCCTACTGCTGCAGAAGCTATGATTACAGGTTTGTTTTCAAATATCCAAGTCTGTTTTCCTTTTAGCATTTACATACCTCCTATTGCTTTAAATGTTATTTTTAGCAAAGCTACAACAAAGGCAGAAAACACGCCAAAGGCTATAACGGACCCTGCAAGCTTGAACATATTTCCACCTACACCTAGTACATATCCTTCGCTTCTATGTTCTATGGAAGCCGAGGCCATGGTATTTGCAAACCCAGTAACTGGTACAGCAGTACCTGCCCCAGCCCACTGTGCTATGTGATCGTACACGCCAAAACCTGTTAAAAGTACTGATGCTAGAATTAGTGTAGCTACGGTAGGGTCTCCTGCGGTTTTTTCCGTAAATCCAAAAGAGTTTATATAGAAAAACTGTAAAGCCTGGCCAATCGTACAAATTATTCCACCTGATATAAATGCTCTAATACAATTTTTAAACACTTTTCTTTTTGGTTCTCGCTGTTTTGCGAACTCTTGATATTTTTGTTGTTCCTTTGTAAATTGCTTCTTTTTCGCCAATTATATCACCTTCCCTATTTCACATTCGTATTTTCAATATTTTTCTTACTAATCATATATTTTCACCTTTCTCAAAACTTATGCAAATGAATACTATGGCAATTTATTGGAGATTATACAATAGTACTTTTAAAGCTAGGAGTTTATTATGAAAATTGGAATACCAAAAGGACTTTTAAATTATAAATACATGCCCTTTTTCCAAGGTTTTTTTTATGAATTGGGGGCAGAGCTTATTGTTTCAGAGGATACAAACAAACATATACTCAATGAAGGTGTGAAATACTGTGTGGACGAAGCCTGCGTACCCATGAAGATTTTTCATGGTCACGTAGCATCCATTAAAGATAGCTGTGACATGATGGTTATACCAAGAATCATACAGCTCAAAGAAAGAGAATTTATATGTCCCAAATTTTGTGGATTGCCCGAAATGATTCAAAACAGCATACCTAATATGCCTGAAATTACATCCACACCAATATATGCAACTTCAAAAAATAAGCTTTTTTCTTGGGCATTGCAGGAGGGTAAAAAGGTTATCAAAGATACAGGAAAAATAAATAGTGCATTTGATGAAGCATTAAGAATTCAAAAACATCATCATAATGGGATTAAGAACAAAGGCTATAAGTTGAACATAGCTTTAGCGGGACATCCTTATAATATTGATGATCATTTCATCAATATGAATTTAATTAGCAAGCTAAATGCACTAGATATTGGAATCATAACAGAAGAGTGCATATCAGAAGATCTCATTAACAGTGAGACATCAAATCTGTTCAAAAGACCTTTTTGGACTTTTGCCAGAAACTCTTATGGTTTCACTTGCCACCTTGCTTTAAACAAAAAGGTTGATGGTATTATTTATGTATCCTCTTTTGCCTGTGGTATTGATTCTATCGTAATCGATTTAATAAAGCATAGGATTGGAGATTTTCCTTTCCTTATTTTAAAGCTGGATGAGCATACTGGTGAAGCTGGTCTTGAAACCAGAATTGAAGCCTTTGTTGATATGCTTGAAAGGAGATATTGACTTGAAGATAACTTTTCCCCATTTAGGCAATGCATATTTAGGAGTAAAGGCTCTATTTGATGGATTAGGAATAGACTATGTAATACCTCCTTTTAGCAATAAGACTGCCTTAGAAATAGGTTCACTTCATTCCCCCGAGGATATGTGTCTTCCTTTTAAAATCAATCTTGGGAATTATATTCAAAGTATAGAAAAAGGTGCAGATACTGTAATCATCACTGGCAGTTGTGGACCATGCAGGTTTGGTGAATACTGTGAACTGCAAATGAATATTTTAAGAAGTCTTGGCTACGAAGTTGATTTTATTGTTATTGATGCACCTAAGGAAATTGGTATCAATACTTTGCTGCAAAGAATAGGCAAAGTTGGTTCATCAAGCACAAAAAATCGCTATGGCAAGCTAAAGGCAGTTAGGGATGGATTGAAGGTTATACATATGATAGATGCTTTTGAGGCTAAAGTCCGTGACCTGTCAGGATATGAAATAAACAAAGGAGAATGTAAAAATTTATTAAACAGCTGTAAAAAAGATCTTTTGAAATGTTCTGCTCCTTCTGAAATGATAGAGCTTATAAAAAGAAACGAACAAAAGCTTTTACAAATAGCGATTGATAAACATAGCACTCCATTGAAAATAGCAATCATAGGTGAAATCTATACAATTATTGAGCCCTTCAGCAACCTTTATATTGAAGATAAGCTGATGGACTTTGGAGTTTCTACCTCAAGAAAGCTTACTCCAAGCTGGTGGATTAAAGATATGGTTCTAAAGCCACTGGGCTTAAATTCAATGGATATAAAGAGAGCCTCTAAAGACTACCTTTCTATCAATATTGGAGGTCATTGCAGGGAATGTGTCGCAGAAGCAGTATTAGCCGAAGAAGCTGGCTATGACGGTGCCATACAAATTTTTCCCTTAGGCTGTATGCCTGAGATTGTAGCAAAAGCTATTCTCCCAACTATTTCAAAAGAGAAGGATATCCCTATTATGTCCTTAGTAGTGGATGAAATGACAGGAGAAGCAGGCTTTGTCACAAGATTAGAAGCATTTATAGATTTACTCGAAAGGAGAAGACAAAATGTACTATCTAGGAATTGATGTAGGCTCTGTAAGTACAGATATTGTTTTAGTGGATGAAAATATGCATATTAAAGAAGCAGTTTATACAAGGACCAAGGGAAGACCTATAAAAGCCATACAAGAAGGCTTAAAATCATTTAAAAGTAAATATACAAAAAATGAAATATATGCCGCCGGGACTACTGGCAGTGGAAGACAAATTGCCGCTATGGTTCTGGGAGCCGATGCAACCAAAAATGAAATCACCGCTCACGCTGTTGCTGCGCTGCAAAATGATAAGGATGTAAGAACCATTATGGAAATTGGTGGTCAGGATTCTAAGATCATCATACTTCGAGATGGAATCGTAACAGATTTTGCAATGAATACCGTATGTGCAGCGGGAACAGGGTCTTTCCTCGATAGACAGGCAGAAAGACTAGAGATTCCTATAGAAGACTTTGGTGATTATGCACTAAAATCTACTACATCCCTGCGTATAGCCGGAAGATGCGCAGTATTTGCTGAATCCGATATGATACATAAGCAACAATTAGGTTATGACTCCTCAGATATAATAAATGGTTTATGTGAGGCATTGGTCAGAAACTACTTGAACAATGTAGGCAAGGGTAAAGATATCAAATCAAAAATATTCTTTCAAGGAGGTGTGGCCGCTAATATAGGTATGAAGGCTGCTTTTGAAAGAGCCTTGCAATGTGAAGTTTGCGTACCTGAGCATTATAATATGATGGGTGCTATAGGGGCTGCCATACTGGCAAAAGAGGCTGTAATGAAAAGCGGTAAAACAAATTTTAAAGGTTTTGATTTGATTCAAAACGAGTTTATATCCAGAAGCTTTGAGTGTGCAGATTGTCCAAACAATTGCGAAGTAGCAAAGTTAGAAGAAAACGGTTTTGTAATTGGATGCTTTGGAGATAGATGCGGTAAATGGGGCGGTAAGCTTGTGGTCAATGCATAATAATTGAAATAGACAACCAACAGACGGCATATATAGTTATTTATCCTCATAATAAAAGCTACACAACATGATGGAATACATCATGTATTTATTATTTCAAAAAAATTTTCAAAAATCACTTGACTCCAACTTTAGGTCAGACCTTATAGTTGTATTCAGGAGGTGAAATTGCATGTCATACACAGTGCACGAAGTCGCAAAACTATCTGGTGTAACAATAAAAGCTTTATATCATTATCAGAAGATTGGATTGCTTATGCCGGAAAGTGTTGCAGGAAACGGATATAGGTACTATGGTGATAAGGAGCTTGAGCGGCTCCAGCAAATCCTATTTTACCGTGAACTTGATTTCCCACTAGAAAAAATCAAAGCTGCCATGCAAAACGAACCCTCCCGCTTGCGGTGCTTATGTGAGCAAAAAACTTTGTTGATGGCGCGCCAACAGAGGATTAACAGCATTTTGCATACGCTTGAAGAAGCTATCATCTATGTGAAGAAAGGAGCTACTATGAGTAAAGAAAAAATGTTTGCAGGTCTAAACAAGCAAGAATGGGAGGTTGCATTGAAGCCACAGAACAAGCATTTGCATGAAAACTATGGCTATTCCATTGACATGAGTACCATTGATGTAAACACTATGAATGAAAAAGCAAATGAAGCTGCAGAGTTTATGGCTTTCATGGCAAATGCGCTTAGAAACGGTGTTAGTGTCAATGCAAATGAGGTTCACTCTGCCATTGAAAAGCATATTCAGTTTATACATCGTGATATGGAAATCGATGCACAAGGTTTTGCTGCTCAATCGAAATTTTTAATGACGGATGAGTTCCATCGTCAAATGCTTGAAAAACAGCAAGCTGGTTTGAGCTACTATATTTGTTTTGCGGCTGAAAGCTACGCTGCAAGATAAAACATTTAAAGAAATAATCACCGCCAGGACGACGATTTTGAGATAACAATCAAAGTCGTCGTTTCTTTTTTGAAATACAATGGACGATGTAAACAATAAATACACAATTTTTAAACTTGGCGGCTTTGGGATAGGAGGTTTTCCATATATCCAAAGCTGCTGCTTTATGTACGAAAGGGGCCGTCATATTATCGTGACAGTTTGGCTTAGCTGATAAATGTACTCTATATTACTATTGTAAGCCAATAGCATATACAGATGGCAATAGACCCTAGCTCTATTGTTTTGCCTATCATGCTATCTGTTGAAAAATTCAATGGAAACTTAAAACGTTTCTTCATTGGGTAAAACAGTGGTATTCCCTTTGTATTTACCATATCAAAAACCAAATGCGCGAGATAACCAGTTGCAAAAGGTATTAGGGTATTCCTGTCTCCAATAAAGGTCATAGAAAACAAAGCACATGCTGTGATGCTATGGGTAAATCCTCTATGTCTTGAAAAATATATCAAAATCAAAAGGACTGTGGGCAACACATAAGCAATATTACTAGTTGTATAAATATGATAGATCATCATTCCTGCTGCTATTCCATAAGTAAGCTTACCCAAACCCATAGGTATATATCGATTGATTGTTGAATGCTTTTC
>JAUQXG010000509.1 GCA_030834765.1 Lutispora sp. | reverse complement strand
GCTTTTAGTTGTAGACCCTGTGATGGCTGATGATGGAAAGCTTTATAAAACATATACGCCAGAAATGATGAAAAAAATGACATTTCTAGTTCAAAAGGCAGATATCATAACACCGAATTTGACAGAAGCATATTTTCTCCTTGACGAAATCTATGTTGAGAAACCAATGAATGAAAGTACGATGAAACATATGCTGAAAAAACTTTCCGATATGGGGCCTAAGATTGTAGTAATAACTGGGGTTTCTGGAGAAGATGGATACAATTATAATATAGGCTATGATAAGACCGCAGAGATATGCTGGAAAGTGGGATATGAGAAGATTCCAGTCAGTTACCCAGGAACAGGTGATATTTTCACCAGTGTTTTGATTGGTGGTTTGTTAATGGGCGACAACCTTCCTATGGCCATAGACAGGGCTACACAGTTTGTATCTTTGGCAGTGAGGATTACCTATGGATATAGAACTCCGGAGAGAGATGGAGTAATACTTGAGAAGGTCTTGGGCTGGCTTAATAATAAATTGATGCATTGTTCGTATGAAGTCATTAAATGATATTAAATAAAAAAGGGGGTTTAATGGTAATGAATAATAAAAAAGGACTTGGTGTGCGAGATGTTGTATTCATTGGCATGCTTTCAGCGCTATGTACTATAGGTACAACGATTAAAATACCTTATGGCAATGGGGCTATGGTGCACTTGGGCTCAGCTGCCATTTATACCATAGCAATCATATTTGGAAAAACCTATGGGGGCTTTTCTGGTGCCATAGGTTCAGGATTATTTGATTTGATTATGGGTTTTTCACCCTATACCCTATGGTCTGTTTTTATAAAAGGAATAGCAGGCTATATTGTTGGAGGCATATCCCACTCAGGTGATTCAGAAGGGAAAAGCATTGGGAAAAACATACTAGCTTGTCTTATGGGTGCAGCTTGGACATTAGGAGGATATATAGGTGCTTGGACTGCTGTAATAGGAAAGTTTGAAGCGGCGCTTTTGAATATCCCAAGCTCCCTTATCACATCAGGAGTGGGAATGATCATTGCCATACCCCTTTCAATGGCATTGAAAAAGGCATTGAACAATACAAGTCTCCTTGATAACATAAAAGGATAAAGATGAAACAAATATCAGGGTTCCAAAGATAAAATCTTTGGAACCCTGATATTTGTTTCGTTTATATAGCCTAATCAGCATGAAAGATATTGGTCTTTTCCTGAGCCTTAGAAATATAAATCTCTTTAAAGGTGCTGCGATCGGCAGCTTGGAATTTTTGATAAATATTTTGTATATGTTTTTTTACAGTTGCTTCTGATATATAAAGCTGTGAGGCTATTTCCTTATTTGATATGTTATCCAAAAGCTTAATGGCTACATGACATTCTCTATTTGTCAGAGCAAATTCACAAAACACCTGATCGGAAATCAATGTATTATATAAATCTACGGATTGTGCAGCTATCTCTGAATCAACTCTATTATTGGAAACGGGTTCTTCTAAAAGCAGATTCATAATTAGATACAGTATACTGCTATAAAGAAGAGGTAAAAGCTGCTCTACTAGTTTGTCAAGGTTGGTACTTGATATAAAGGACAAAACAGACATTAATGTAGTTAGAAATCCTGAAAATAAAAGGTTCCATTTGGCACTCATCAACATATCTTCCCGCGGTATAGTCTTTTTATATTGAGAAGCAGTTAATATAATCATTCCTAAAATGACCGAGAGAAAAGGTTTAAGCTTTATAAACATGATCCAATTAAAGTCTAGCAATACGCCCATAACGAACAAATAGCATAAAAGACCAAGAAGCTGTGGCAATCGCTTTTTCATAAAGCTTTTCCTCAATCTTTTGTAAATAATATTGCATTTACTCTAGATTTTATTGGTAAGAGTATAAATACAAGAAATAGTGAATATACAAGTGTTATTAATGATACAGCTATATTAGGCCATAATTTATATGCTGGATTTATAAGAATAGCCAATATACCTATCATAGTTCCCAGAATACCTGATAAAAGTAATAGCTTTATCATAAGGCTTACTGCTTCTCTCGTTTTTTTCAATTCTATTGTAGAAAAAGTGTTTTCTTTCTGTCCCATTATCTTAAATCCTCTTAAAAAATCACGGAGAAGACCTGATGCCATCAGCATAGGGATGCTGAAAGCAAGAATGATAATTAAGCTTGGTATATCCATATAATCTGCAGGAGAACCTGATAAAAATGTGGACCATACAAGGAAACCAATAAACAAGGATAAACCCACCAAATACATTTTATTACCTCCTCAATCAGTATATTTTAAATATGTATTTATATAAATAGCTTAATACCTTGTCCCAATAAAAGCTATACTACCGAGGGCGTAATTAGGGAGTATATAAGTCATTTTTACTTTTATTTATAGATTTAGCTTCATAGTCTGGGCTTGTATTCAGCATTTCTATGAGATATAGGAACAGGTCCTCGTCCTTGCATAATAGTAAAATGCAAGCATAATATTTAATAGACTTAATTTTATGTTGTATTTTATTTATATGGAGGATGAGAAGTTGAAGCTAAAGAAGTTTATCAACTATTTCATAGTAGCTGTGGTTATAATTGTTATCTCTGTTCTTATTATAACAGAAGATGAAGAATATCTATTAAATGGGATAAGCCAGAAAGAATATGTGGAGTTTGATACTACATTTAATGAAAATACAAATAAACTATTATATTTGACATTTGATGACGGGCCTAGTCAAGTAACAAGCTCTATTTTGGATATTTTGGAAAGCAAGGGAGTTAAGGCTACCTTTTTTGTAGTTGGCTATAAAATCAAAGGTAGGGAGGATATTATATTAAGAATAAAAGATGAAGGGCATTCTATAGGATTACATTCATATACCCATGATTATGAAAAGGTATATTCCAGCCACAAGTCTTTTCTTAGAGAAATGGATAAAACCTTTAAAGAAATAAAGGATGTAACTGGGTTATCTATATATACTATCAGGTTTCCAGGCGGAAGTATTAATCGTCTGAATAAGGAGCTTTTAAATAGTATACATAAAAATAATTATAAAATATATGATTGGAATGCTTGTCTATCCGATGGGATAGATGGGGATATACCCCCTGATCAGCTATATGAAGAATCCACCAAGGTGGTTGGAAACTATTCAAGAATCATATTGCTTATGCATTGTGCTGAAAATAATGCGAATACATGTAAAGCCCTTGCAAAAATTATAGACTATTATGTGAATGAGGGTTATGAGTTTAAAACAATAGATGAGGATACTCCTGAATATATTTTTAGAATTAGAAAGTGATCTTTCTTTTGATGTTGCATTTGTAAATAGAAATCTATTATGATAAATCATAAATAAAATAAAAAACTGCTGACGAATATAAGAAAAAAGCTTATATCTGCCAGCAGTTTTTTACTATTGCTTTATCTATAAATCCAGCTTCATATCTCCAGGCTTTATCCAGCCCTTTTTTCGCATGTATTCTGAAACAATAATTGTAATAATGGCAGGAGCTACGATATGTAAAATAATAATTAAAGGCAAGGAGCTCATTCCCATCACATCAATGGTGGCAAATTGGCCCACCAGTCCGCTTGTACCCATACCTGCACCGACTGAATTACTTTTCATTTTGAATCCAGCAGATGCAATAGGACCTAAAATTGCGCTGGCTACAGTAGGCGGTATCCAAATCAATGGGTTTCTTACGATATTAGGTACTTGGAGCATGGAAGTTCCTAAACCTTGTGCAACAAGACCTCCAAGCTTATTTTCTCGATAGCTTGCAACTGCAAAGCCTACCATTTGAGCACAACAGCCCACTGTTGCAGCACCTGCGGCAAGTCCGTCAAGCTTCAAGGCTATGGCTAAAGCGGCACTGCTGATGGGAAGGGTTAAAACCATTCCCATTATGGTTGAAACAAGTATTCCCATTGGTATGGGCTGAAGCTCTGTTGCATAATTTACCATCTGGCCTAGTGCTGTCATGACAGATGACATAAAAGGGCTTATAAATATGCTGGTCAATCCTCCAGCAATGATTGTAGTGGCTGGTACTAAAATAATATTTAGCTTGGTTTTATTATTTATAAGCTTTCCTGCCTCTGCTCCAATAAGGGCTGCAACTAAAGCTCCCACAGGTTCGCCAATCTTGATTGCATAAATACTTCCACTCAAAAATATGGTGCCTGCTCCAAGTGCCCCTGTAATAATGGAAGAAAAAACAGATAAAACAGGAGCTTTCACACCATAAGCTACTGCAGCGCCTATGGCAGGCCCCATCATAAACTGTGCCATTCTGCCAAAATCAGTGAGCATTGGTATTCCAAGCTTATCCCCAAACTGCTTTAATATTAACCCTATGATTAGAGATGAGAAAAGTCCTTGAGCCATAAAGTTTAATACATTAATTGAGTATTCCTGAAATGAAAATTTCTTTTTTTCCATGGTACACCTTCGCTTTATACAATATAATAGGTCATATCTTTTCAATTAATCCTTTTTGCAGGCTTTTTCCAGAACATTTCGCATGATTTCTTTTGTTGCAATACCTTCATGTACTTTTTCACCATCAACATAGCAAGCAGGAACTAAGAAATAATCGTATGAATCTGCTATATCTGGCTGCTTTATCTCATCAATTATAGTAAATGAAGCTTCCTCATAAGCTGGATTTTCTTGTTTTAGTTCATCCATCCAAGCGAGAGCTTTTTTGCAAAAGGGGCATGATTTAATAATAAATAAAAGATTTTTATCCATATTATCACCTTCCAAATAAATTTATAGTTTTATTTCTTGTCCCAGCCTGTCTAATTCAATGACTTTACTCTCATAGGCTTTTGTTTTCTCTATAAAGTTCTTAATAGCCTCATAATTTTCACCAAAATGCATAGGAATAAAAAAGCTTGGTGAAATTTCTTTTATAAAGTATTCACCACCTAAAGAGTAATTATGCTCAAGTCTTGGGTCTA
>JAUQXG010000508.1 GCA_030834765.1 Lutispora sp. | reverse complement strand
ACAGATTATTTTCGTTAAACATCTTCAGCTTTTGATTAAAGAACTTATTGTCAGGATAATCTTTAATCAAGGAATCTAATGCTGCTTTATATTCAGAGGTATCAATATGATCTTCAATGTTAATTGTAGGATCGACAATGTAGCCGAAGGACTGCATTTTTTCCCACATCTTTATTACACTGTTTTTATATGGGTCTGTTTCATATTTCATGTGTTTACTAAGTAAGAAGCTTTTTGCTGTTTCCTCTGACATATCTAAGTTTTTAACAGTCAACTCAACAACTCGATTCATATCTCCCTGCATCACTTCTTCAGCTCTCAAATATGCACGAAGCAGTTTTTCCATTTTTTCTGGATTCTCTTTAAGCCAGCTTGTTTTTGCAATCATACGGCAGCAAGAGTGATCTGGCCACAACTCATCAGGCCACATAACAATTTTCATTCCCGCATCTGCAATTTGAAGTTCAAAGCCTGTAGATACAGAACCGAAATCCACTTCACCCTTACGCACTGCTTCCATAACATCTGTGTTCTTTTTCATTTCAACAAAGGTAACATCTTTTTGTAGATCAAAGCCTGCATCATGCAAAATACCTTTGAGTACGATATCAGGAGTACCACCCCTCATAATTGCAATCTTTTTGCCTCTAA
This sequence comes from Lutispora sp., assembly GCA_030834765.1. GTDB lineage: Bacteria > Bacillota > Clostridia > Lutisporales > Lutisporaceae > JAUQXG01. The sequence goes on along the minus strand of JAUQXG010000508.1, from coordinate 6,574 downwards.
AATCTTCTACGCTGTTATATACAGTGTCTGGATTTGCGAAAACAGGAGTTGCACCTATAATCATATAGCCCCCGAAAATAGTGAATTCTTGACCGTTTGCGATTTGTATTAAAGGGCCACCGGTACCATAGGTAGAAATAACATCTACCTGTCCTGAGCTTAAGGCTTGAAAAGCATCTGACCCAGTATTGATATAAACAAGATCAACATCAACACCTTCTTCTTCCAGAAAACCCTTATCTTCAGCAAGGTACTGGAACACTTGTCCAGAGGTTGCCTGTGCTGCTAATTTAATCTTCACCTTCTCAGGCACTGCTGTCCCAGGATTAGCTGCAGTACTTGTGTTACCAGGGTTTGTGGAGCAAGCTGTCAAAAACATCAATGCTGCCATCAAAAGCGGGATAATTTTTAAAGTTTTTTTCATTTTCATACCTCTTTCATATTTTATCGTTTGTTTTTATTTGAATCTCATTATGAATAATTTTGATGAGATTATTACGTAATTCCATAGCTTGAGGATCATCATAGATTGTATTCCTGTCCAATTTTTTCTCGCCATTAAATGAATATTTATAAATAATTTTGCTAGGTGATTGACCTAATACAAAAATGTCCGTTGCCAGAATCAATGCCTCGTCTACATCGTGGGTAACAAAGAAAATCGTCTTTCGATTTTCGGTTTCTTTCCTCCACAAATCTAAAACCAAGTCTTGAAGCTTGGCTCTTGTTACTGCATCTAGCGCACCAAAGGGTTCATCCATCAAAAGAATGGGAGGATCGATGCTAAAGGCACGGGCGATGGCACAACGCTGTTTCATTCCGCCAGAAAGCTCCTTAGGCAGCTTGTCAAAGTTTGACTCAGCCAGCTCCACATCTTTTATTCTTCTCAGTGCTTCAGCTTTACGCTGGTCGGCATTCATATTCTTAAATCTTTGTTTCAGCGCTATCATTATATTTTCCCCGGCACTCATCCAAGGAAAAAGACCATAGTCTTGGAAGACTACGCCTCTCTGTAATCCTGCTTTTGTGACAGGTTCATTGTCTACAAGGATTTCTCCCGAGTTTGGTTTTTCTAGCCCTGCAAGCAAACGAAGGAATGTGCTTTTCCCGCAGCCAGATTGACCCAGCAGGCAGACAAATGCTCCAGCCTTGACCTCCATATCAATATCAGCCAATATCAATTCTTTATCATAAGAAAAACTTAAATGTTTTACCGATACATCCAGCATAAGTTTCCTCCCTTCTCCTCTTTTGCTGCCATGATTATTTATGCAAATTCTTTTCATATATAGCTTAAATTATGGGTACATAAAAATAAAATGGTTTTCTGACAATCATTTCACATGTTTAAATTTAGCATGATATCTCAAAGTTGTCTAATTGATAATATCTATGTCGAATTTTGTCTTATCGATTTTTTCTATAATCATAATAAACAGATGATGATTTTTTAAATGGAGTCTCCAAGACAATATATCTTTATTTGGCTGTGAGGATATTGAAGACCTGTTCATAAAGCTTAAATACTTTTGCAAAGAGAGATAATACCTTAACTTCAGTATGAAAATTGATAAGAATTTAATAGATAAACATGATGGTTTGTCTGATTTGAACGATTCAGAAATGAATTAATTCATAAAGAATATGTATATATGTCTAGTAAAAAATTTTTCAATAGAGAACGATCGAGTAAACTCTCTTTCTGTTTCCGTACATAATCTATCTATAACATTAGCTGCCGTTCTCAGTCAGTACCTTGTTTAATATTTTATAAACATGTTCTTTTTCAACTGGTTTACATAATATCTCCAGTGGAGCTGCTTTCATAAATTCATGAAAGGCATCGGATGAAGTTACAAATACAATGCTGCATCTTGTGTTGTATTTCCGAATATACAGTGCAGTTTCAACTCCATTCATTCTTTTCATATGGTAATCCAGAAAAAGCAAGTCAAAAAATTTTTTATTTTGATTAAATTTCTCAAGAAGCTGCTCACCACTATCGAAGATGAAAACATTAAATTTAACATCATAATTTATCTCATACTCATGGATCAGTACTTCTAACACTTCACTCAGTATAGGTATATCATCACATAAAGCAATATTCAACAATAAAATCATCTCCTTTAACAGTATAATTTTTATCTCTTGTATTATATTACAAGTTTTTCTTGTTGTAAATAACTCTTAATGCTTTTTATCGCGTACAACCCCTACTTGTTAAAATTATACTGAGGTGATGAGATGGAAAACTTAAGAATACTTAGAGAGCAGACTGGATTAAGCCAACAAAAGCTGGCAGATCAACTTGGGCTTACGCAGCAAAGTATACATAGCTATGAAAGCGGTGCTTATGAACCTGATATTTCCACACTGAAACGATTTGCAGCCTATTTTGATACCTCGGTGGACTATCTGATTGGTAATACCGATATTCGGCACAAGATTGAAAAAGTTGAGAAATATGAGCTAAATAAAGAAGAAATCCATATTATTGAAAAGTATAGAATACTTTCTCCAAAGCTTCGTAAGAGCTTACAGCTTATATTGGATAGCCTTTTATAGATGATGTGGGTACTCTTCATATGAAAATACAAGTGCAAGCATTATAAATAAATCAATTATTTAATAATGCTTCTTTATTTAAAAAAAGGACTATCTATTCATTTTGATTAGTCCTTAAAACTTACTTAGATGGCAGAGAGAGGGATTCGAACCCTTGACCCTCGATTAGCAGTCACACGATTTCTAGCTTGAGCAAGGTTTGACCCCCATATACTTAATGAAAGTCCTGCCCTTATGATTTATTCCTTCTTTGATACAAATGGATGATCTGCCTGTAGTAAAACAGCAGCACCGTAGGCACCAACAGGAACAGCAGTCTTCCAAAAATCGTGTTGGCAAAAAGAATCAAGGCTCCTAGCCAGCGGTTTCTACCGCTGAATACACCGATGACAGTCTCTCTTGATACGCTTTTTAACATGGCGCCGGTCTGAGACATAGGTGGATAATTATCGATGTCTACCGTCAGCTCTCCTCCTTTTTTCTCAATAACCCGTTCCACATAGATGACATTGTTTTGTTTAAAAATGACGATCTGACCTGCATTGATTTCATATTGATTATCGACTTTCTTGAAATAGGCGAGGTCATTCAGCATAATATCCGGTTCCATGGTATCGGATTTAAAAACAAAGGGAATCACGCCTCGGATTGTCACTTCGCTGCCGGGGGTAGAGGCATTGATCAGAATAATAAATACATTAAAAACCAATGCGGTGCAAATGAAAGCCAATAGGCTGACTGTGATGGCCTTTTCCAGCAGCTTGCTTTTCTTTGCTGTTTTGTCGCTGCCGTCGCCCAGCTTCCACTGTTTCGTCTTGGTGTCCATATATACAATCTTTACATCAGAAAGCATCGTAAAATCATTGCCAGGAAGGTTATAGTACTTTGCTACATTCTTGGCTCTGAACACACAAATCAGGCCTGCTGCAGCAATCAAAACAGCAGCGGCAGGCAGAAACCAAGAGCGGCTGATATCAAACAAATTGGCTATATCCTGCATGACAACGCGGTTGGACAGCACGGTATAATATCCCGACAGTATTTTCAGGGCCACGATGACCATGGCAGTAAGAAACATCAGATAATGGGCATTTATAATATTTTTTGCATAAAGAGAAATCATCATCGTGAATATGCTGAGGAGTATGATATCCGTCAACCCGGCAAAATATAATGAGGGCATATAGGCAAATATCAAGCTGTATTTCAGAAAAAATGTCAGCAATATCATAAATACAAATCCAATGGTGTAAATCATAAGAATAGAATACAATAAAGCAAAAAGCTTTGAAAAAATCATCATGACCGGATTGTATCCCATCTGGACCAGCAGGTACCATGAATTTTTTCTTATTTCGGAGAAAAAGAGATAATCATAATAGATAACAAAATAGACGATATTCAAAAGCAAGGACATGTGAATGTAGATATAAAGAGTTGAAAAAAAGCTGGGCTGCATGATTTCTGGGACCACATCGGAAAGCACACTCTCCTGCACTGTTTGTAGTAGGAAATAAACAGCAAAGGAAATAAGCCCTAAAAAAAGGGCAAAGGTTACTTTTCTATTGGTACCTGCTTTGTTTTCAGTGTATGCCTGACGAAGCTCTTTTTTGAAATAGCTATTTCTGTAAATCATGCCGCAAGATAATCTCCTCATATGCATTGTACACTGTTTTAGGATTGATCTCCATATAATCAGGAACAATACCTGCTTCAGCGATTTTTTTATAAATACTGCCGGGATCGCCCTCTTCTTCTCCTAAGCTGCTGATGAGCAGGCTATCTTCTTTTATGGACAGCTTGTAATCCGGAAGCAAAGGAGCCAACTGATCCAACATATTATATATTTTTTTGTCCCGTATGATGACCAAAATTTTATCGTAGCTGAAACGAAGTTGTTCAACAGTGCCTTGGTATAGTAGTCTTCCATCTATCAAAAAAGCCGTATGACTACAGGCCTTTTGAATCAAAAAATTGTTTTTTGTTCCCACAATCAGACTTTTGTCCCGAGCCTGGATAAAACCTGCTATCTTTGCAATGGCATCCACGAGTCTTTCATCGAAATCATACTCGGGAAAATTGAATACAATCATGGTGCTGTCCGAATAGGCGGCAGCTAACAAGGTAACGACGGCCTTTTCCTCTTCTGTCAGCATTCTGTTTGGGGTGAGAGATATATGACCCAGTCCCATGTCAATGATGGATTCAAAAATCTCATCCTGAAGGGCCACTTTATCAGTATTGAATTGATTCATGACAAACATCAGAAATTCCAGCACATTCATATTGTTATAAAGCATGCCGGCGTTTCCTATATAAAATACATGCTCCAAGATCACACGCTTATGCCGCAGCATGCCCCGTTCCATTAAAATGCATCTTCCCTTGTCATAGGGTCTGATGTTTGCCATAATCTCCAGCAGCAGCTTGATTTCATAGGCGGATTGCCCACTGATGCCCCATGCTTCTTCTCGGTTGATAACCAAGTCAATATGTTCCAGCACAGGCCTTGGCTCCTGATTTTCAAACAAAAAGTGTTCACCCGAGGAAATCCCTTCCATAAATACAATATTTTTTATTTTCATTTCACCTGTATCCTGCTTGGTATTTTTCTTCATATTCACATCTCCGCCATGGTCTTTCCCTTATGTAAAGGGTATTTTTAGGATGAACACCGCCACTACTCTATCGGTTGTAAGTGGGTCCTGATCAGGGGAATTCCGAGGATTGTCGCCCTTTGTACGGTATGAGATTTTGCCGGATTCGTCAGGGATAATTTCAATAATTCTATGTGTCACAATATGTCCCGATAGATTCCAGAAAGTGACAACATCATTTACTTTAAGATTTCGGGAATTTTTAGGTTCCCGACACAAAAGCACCGATCCGATATGAAAGGTAGGCTCCATGCTTCCTGACTCCACTACAAAAAGATGAAAGCCCAAAATACTGGGAAGCTCACCCTTACTCTTCGCAATTTGAACGAATACTAGGTTGGTTGCAAGCAGCAGGATGATAGCAATAAGTATCATTCGTCCGCCTAATTTCAGGGCAGATTTTTTATCCTTGAAAACTTTTTTACTTTTCCCTTGGGATATGCTTTGCTTTTCCAGCAGTATTTCCTTGCGCATCTCTTGGATCTGTTCCTCGGTTGTATATTTGGATTGCAATATCATCCCGCCCTTCTACCATGGGAAACTGATTATATATCCTGTATCAATTCTATTACATTTGCTCTATAAACATCCTTTAAGATGGTAGCCCAACTTATTTTCAAAAACATTATAGATGAATTTATACACGTTATATATAGTATGCCCAAATGGCATTAAATCAAATAACTAGAAAATAAGATATTTTCTTTCAAACCATCGGCCTGGCATCATGCCTCGCAAAATAAAAAAGCTGCCTGCATCACACAGACAGCTCCAAGGTTTATTTTTTTACTTTTGTGTACCGGTTACAGCTACTTTAATTGCTGTTCCATAATTCGCTCCGGCATAGTTTATATCTACTGCATCATTGCTTTTCCAATTGACAGATACTGTATAGGTCTTCTCTTGTCCATTGGCTGATAGGTTAAATTCATCGCCAAATGCAATCTTTCCGTTTGATGTAACTGTACCTACAATATCACCGGCTGAGTTTTTAACAGTGATATCAAGAGGAGCAATCACTGTTTTACCGTCAGCTGCAATAACATCCACATCAAAATCCAAGTCCATAGCAGTTTCACTTACGATGCTGCCATTATAGTTCTTGACACTGAATTGCCAGTTTACTGTTTCACCAGGAGCAATGTTCACATTCTTTGTAAAGGTATCTGTACCGCCTTCTGTCAGAACGAATTCCTTCGCAACTACACTGCCTTCTGCCAGATTGTCAATGCTGGTTGTATACATCGCCAGTGTTCCTGCTGTGATTGAAGTTGCTAATAATAAAACGAATGCCAAAGTAATCAATATTTTTTTCATTTTATATCCCCCTAAAAATTAAATAAAATTTA
>JAUQXG010000507.1 GCA_030834765.1 Lutispora sp. | reverse complement strand
TGCCCCATAGCGCCCATAATAATGGATGTCAATATAAAAGCCATGTTACTCATATATTTCTGCTTTATTCAGCTTAGGCTTTCGCACAGAGTAAGCCAGCCTGAAATATCCTATTATCGTTTTGCCTACATTCATTTTGCTTGCATCTTGCTTTTGTCCATATTCGAGAACAAGGGGATATTCACCCACTCTTACACCGAATTTTCCTGATTTTGCTAATATTTCTACCATGCATTCAAAATTTTGAGAGTTTACAATATGACCTCCATAATATTCATAAAGATTTCTAAGATATCCTACCCTATAAGCTCTATAACCACATGAATAATCCCTTACATTATCTATATGGAATATTAGTTTGCAAAAAAGCATAGCTCCTCTGCTATATATTTTTCGAATGAAGGGAAGGCCGATTTCCTTTCCTCCGGAAACAAATCTTGAGGCAATGACAACATCAAGGTTTTTTTTCTGCAGCATATTTACCATGGATGGTATTATTTGAGGATTATGAGTATTGTCAGCATCCATAGTGATCAATATATCCTCATCTCTATAATTTTTTAGAACATATTCCAGCAAAGTGCTTACAGCACAACCAAGACCCATATTAGTGGGATGATTGATATAGTTCATATAATGGAAATTATCACAATGGTTTTTTAATATTTTTTCAGTTTTATCCCTGCTTCCATCGTTTATGACGATAATTTCAAGACATTCTTCAATTTGTTTTTTCATGGCATGTATATTATTCAGAAGTCTATGGATATTTTTATCTTCATTGTAAGCAGGAAGTCCGATAATAAAATTAGCTGACATAATAACCTCCTAAATATGTATTACAAGCCTTATACCACAATCCATTCTACTTATAATTTATGGTCTAAGCACGGAGATTATGACCTTGAAATTTTTCGATAAATGTCTAAAAATACAATATTCCATTGAAGGTATAAACTCATAGTGATAATATAGTAAGAAAACATGAGAAAGAAGGATAACTATGGATAAAATGATTCCAAATAGAGAACAAGCATTTGAGTTATTGAAAAAGTATAATAAGAATGAAAGCTTGATAAGGCATGCTTTATCAGTAGAAGCTGTGATGCTCCACTTTGCTGAACTATTCAATGAGGAGGATAAGGAAAAGTGGAGAATCGTTGGTCTATTACATGATTTGGATTATGAACAATATCCAGAACAGCATTGCATAAAAGTAAGAGAAATAATGACGGAGCACAATTGGCCAGAAGATTATATCCATGCTGTTGTAAGTCATGGTTGGGGATTATGTGTAGATGTTGAACCCATAGAAAAAATGGAAAAGGTGTTATATACAATTGATGAACTTACAGGCCTAATTACAGCTACTGCGCTTATGCGACCTAGTAAGAGTATTTTGGATATGGAAGCGAAATCAGTAAAGAAGAAATGGAAAGATAAAGGCTTTGCTGCAGGGGTCAATCGTGAAGTGATTGAGCAAGGAGCGAAAATGCTGGAGCTGGAAATAGGGTTTATTATTGAAGAAACGATAAAAGGGATGAGAAAGGTAGCAGAAGAGATAGGTTTAAAAGGCGAAATGTAAAAAATAAAAAAGCTTAATAATGAGCACGGCTCTACTGTCTGGATAAGGGCTCTGTGTAATTTTGTGGAAGATTCTCAATATACCTGTAAGGAGTGGTAACAATGATACGAGAAATACTTTTATTAGGAAATCAACAACTATATCAGAAAAGCTCCATGATAGAAATAGTAGAAATAGATATCATAGAAAAAGCAATCATTGATTTACATGATACCCTTATGGATTTTAGAAGCAAGTATGGAGCAGGTAGGGCTATTGCTGCACCACAGATAGGTATATTTAAAAGATTAATATATATGTACATAGATAAGCCTGTGGCTTTTATAAATCCTATCATAAAATTTGAGGATGATGAGCTGATGGAGGTATTAGATGATTGTATGTCCTTTCCAGAGCTGCTCATAAAGGTGAAACGGCATAAAAGATGTACGATTGAATATAAGGATATGGACTTTAATGAAAATGTAATGAAGCTTGAGGAAGATTTATCAGAACTATTACAGCATGAATATGATCACCTTGACGGAATACTTGCTACTATGAGAGCGATAGATGATAAATCACTATGCCTCAAAAGCCAAAAGGGTATTTTGAAAGGATGATGATATCTAAGGGAGTGGAAATATGTTTCGTACGATAGTTTGGTTTGGTTATTTTTGGCTTTATCTTATAAAGATCATGCCTGAGTATTTTAAAGCAAATCGCCTTTTAAAAGAGGGGAGAATCAAAGAAAGAGATATGCTTGTAAACCCAAAGGCATCGAAATGGGCGAAAGACTTATTGAAATTGGCAGGTGCTAAGGTGACGGTTATTGGTGCTGAGAACGTACCTGTAGACGGAGCGGTTTTGTTCGTGAGCAATCATCAGGGCAGCTTTGATATACCCCTATTATTAGGATGCATTGATAAGCCCAAAGCATTTGTTGCCAAGATCGAAATGGTGAAGATGCCAATCATTAGTACTTGGATGAAGCATCTGAACTGCGTATTTATGGATAGAAATGATTTGCGTCAATCTTTGAAAGTAATGAATGATGCCACTGAATATTTAAAACAGGGATATTCTATGGTCATTTTTCCTGAAGGTACCCGCTCAAAAGGAGGACCAATGGGAGAGTTTAAAGCTGGCAGCTTGAGAATAGCAGTGAAAGCAAATGTCCCCATTGTCCCTGTTACGATTAAAGGAAGCTTTAAGCTAATGGAACAAAATGGATTCCTAATAAAGCCTGCAGAAATAGAAATCGTAATATCAGAGGCTATTGAGACGAGGGATCTCACTAAAGAACAGCTTAAAGAATTGAATGAAAGAGTGCACTCTGTTATTCTCAGTAAGCAATAGATACAATAACACGATTCTTTTTTGAATATTATTTTAATTTTTATATAATAATTTTATAAAGGTGCTTTCTAAATGATTCATCTGTTATGTTTTGGTTATTTATTTTTACAGATGAATATGATATCATTATATAAAATATAAAGATTGGAGTTGAAAAGATGATTAACTTTTCTTGCTAATTATATAAAACATAATAAAACTATGAGAGCGGAAATGCCGCTTGTTTTGTTGTGCTTATGCAAGAAAGTTATTTACTCTTTTCACTCAAATGATATATCCTCGTCATGCCCAATATGGGTTTGGCTTTGCTGTATTTATGAGCTGTAAGAATTGACTTTCTTGCAGCTTTCATAATTTTTTATACAGGAGGATAATTTATGTCTTTAATAAGTGTTACAAATCTAACCTTTGGCTATGACGGCAGCTATGATAACATATTTGAAAATGTGAGTTTTCAAATAGATACAGATTGGAAATTAGGCTTCACAGGCAGGAATGGAAGAGGTAAAACTACATTTCTTAATTTGTTGCTTGGTAAATATGAATACAATGGTAATATTTCTGCAAGAGTAAACTTTGAATATTTTCCTTTTGCGGTAAATAATATGCAAAGCAACAGCATTGATGTAATGAACGACATTTGTCCAGACTACCTTCACTGGGAGCTTATTCGTGAGCTTTCACTGCTGCAAGTTTCAGAGGATGTTTTATATCGCCCTTTTGATACACTTTCAAAAGGAGAGCAAACAAAGGTGTTGCTTGCTGCTTTATTCCTTAAAGAAAATAGTTTTTTGTTGATTGATGAACCGACAAATCACCTTGACATGAATGCAAGAAAAATCGTCAGTGATTATCTCCGTTCTAAGCGCGGCTTTATTTTGATATCTCATGACAGAGCATTTCTTGATAACTGTGTTGACCATATTCTTTCAATTAACAAAACAAATATAGAGATACAAAAAGGAAATTTCTCATCTTGGTGGGAAAATAAAGAAATGCAGGATAATTTCGAACTTGCAGAGAACGAAAAACTCCGAAAGGATGTAGAGCGATTGTCATCCGCTGCAAAACGTACATCTGATTGGTCTGATAAAGTGGAAAAAACAAAGTTTGGTACAACGAATTCAGGTTCCAAGATTGATAAAGGCTACGTTGGCCATAAAGCTGCTAAAATGATGAAACGCTCTAAGTCAATTGAAAGTAGGCAGCAATCTGCTATTGATGAAAAGTCTAAACTTCTTAAAAATATGGAAGCTTCTGAGAAGTTGAAGATTTCCCAAATTAACTTTTATACAGACCGTCTTGTAGAGTTTGAAAATGTATCTGTATTCTATGATGAAAATATAGCTTGTGAGAGCGTAAGTTTCACCATAGAGCAGGGTGATAGAGTAGTACTTTACGGTAAAAACGGCTCAGGAAAGTCAAGCCTTATTAAGCTCCTTTGCGGAGAAAACATCACGTATACAGGCACAGTCAGAAAAGCAAGTCAGCTTAAAATATCCTATGTTTCTCAGGATACTTCTGATCTGAGGGGCAACTTAACCAACTATGCTATAGATAATGATATAGATGAAAGTCTTTTTAAGGCTATTTTAAGAAAACTTGATTTTTCAAGAGCTCAATTTGAAAAGGATATGTGT
>JAUQXG010000506.1 GCA_030834765.1 Lutispora sp. | reverse complement strand
ATGGTGATAGGTTGTTTTGATTAAGAATTTTAAAAATTTCCTCTGCTTGACTGATTTCCATTAAATTTGATACTACCTTTTTCCTTGTCCCTACATCATAAATGAACACACCGTTGTGAAGTATCAAAGGCAGCTTTAAATTTAAAGGCTTTATGATCCTCCAAGCTGAATCATAAGAGCGCGCTGTTGCAATTGTAAAATTTAATCCTTCTTCTATTAGTCTATTAATTGTATATATCGATTTATGGCTTATCTCCTGTTCATCATTTAAAAGCGTTCCGTCAAGATCTGAAACAAATAATTTCAATCTTTTTCCTCCTGCCCATAGCATATTTCTTGTCCTAAAATAGCATCAAGAAACATAGCCAAATGTAGTATTTTACTATTCTTCTAACAATTTTATCAAGCCTTCATATGTAATAATTGAACCCGATTTATCCACAATTTGAATTTCGCCTTTATCTATTAATTTCTCAATTTTTTCATTTGTATCATCATCTTTCATTACATTCCCTATTCCTATACCCATTGCGATACCACTTCCCATCCCTATTACCCAGCCTATCATATCCAAAATTATCACATCCTATCTTCATTTAAATCAAAAATCTTTTATGACCTATCACTGATTAAATATTTTAATATAATTTTTCTGGTTCTTACGATTGGTATATCCAAGTCTTTCGTAAAATTTATGAGCATCTATTCTATCCATTCCAGATACTAACCTTAAGCCAGCATACCCATCGTTTATGGCAAAGCACTCAAGCTCATTGATTAACATATGGCCGATTCCTAGGTTCCTTACTTTCTTTTTTACCACTAGGCCTAATATATTTATTAATGAATCCTGGTAAAGCAATTCGTATGGACTTCCATGAATATATCCTACTACCTCTCCTTTTGTTTCTGCAACGAATATAATATCCTTTGTATTTGCTAATACATATTCTATCCGCTGTTTCACTTTCATACCTGTATATGCATACCCCAGCTCGTAGTTTAGGGAAGAAACATCTTCAAAATCATCTGGTTTCATCTTCCTTATTATGATATCTTCCACCATTGATGCACCTCTCTTTATATGGTCCATATGAATAACATCTTCTCTTATCTTACAATTTTTCTAAATGTGAGTCTATCTTCAGACTGTATCAATTACGATCCATGATTATCTGAATACCTTCACATATTTATATGAAAAGCTATCCTCCCCATACTTTATTTCTCCAATTTTTAAATAGCCCATTTTTTCGTAAAAAACATGATTCTTCATACTAAAGCTTGGTGTTTCTAATTCTATCTTTCTGATATCAGAAAACATCTTCTCAACATACTTTAAAGTACTTTTTCCAATGCCCTTATTTTGATATTCAGGATCTATAAAAAGTCTTACAAGCTCATAATCGCCATTATCTTCAGGGTAAATATAAAAACCACCAATAATTATATCGTTTTCTACTATTTTATAATAAATATGGCTATTCATCAGGCTAATTTGTCTCTCCGGGGAATCATAGCCCGGAGGCCCATCTCCGCAAATCTCAGCATCAGCAGCGAAGGCCCTAACTTGAACCTTTACTAAAGATTGCGCATCCTGAATATCTGCTTTTTCAAATCTAATCATCATTTTCTCCTCTTGGATTTACGCATAAACTTATTTGCCGTTCCAATATAAAAATAATATCATAGTTTTGTATCAGTTATCCAGTATTGTTTATTTTCACCATAGTTGAAAAGTATTAATGGAAACTAAAAATATGTCGATATTCAAATTGATTTCATTTATAAAAACTTTGCTGCTTAAAGGGGGTGTATTCTTATGAAAATTGATCGTTTACTTGGAATTATAACAGTACTTATGAACCATAACAAAACAAAGGCCAAGGACTTAGCTGAAAAATTCGAGGTGTCTATACGCACCATACATAGGGATATTGAGGATATCTGTAAGGCGGGAATACCCATAGTCACTTATCAAGGCGGTGCTGGTGGGATCAGCATTGCAGAGGGCTACAGCTTTGATAAAAGCATATTAACCATAGATGATCTGGATAATATCGTCATTGGGTTAAAAAGCGTAGAAAGTATCTCTCAGGACACTAATGTAAAATTGCTTTTAGAAAAGATTACCCCAAAACGAGAGTATATTATATCCGTTAGCAATAATATTTTTATAGATTTATCCTCTTTTTATAAGACAAGCCTTTCCAATCAAATAAGTATATTAAAAGATGCAATGAATAATAGAAAAGAAGTGATTTTCAACTATTATTCTGATAAAGGGAAATCTGAAAGACAGATTGAACCATATTTTATAACCTTTAAATGGTCAGCCTGGTATGTTTTTGGATATTGCAAGCTAAGACAGGACTTTCGTCTTTTTAAACTTAATAGAATGAATGCTCTTAAAATAACCGATATCACTTTTATCATTCGAGATATTCCAAATGAAAGAATGCAGCTTGACGATTATTTTATCAGTGAACAAGTTGTAACTATGCTGATAGATCGCTCCCTTGAATACCATATTGTCGATAACTATG
>JAUQXG010000505.1 GCA_030834765.1 Lutispora sp. | reverse complement strand
TTCTTCATTTATCTTGACTTCGCCGCTTCCTGTCATTACATGAAATACAAGGGAAGAATTTTCATGCTTATGCTCAGGCAGAGTCTGCCCTGGCATCAAATTCAGCACAAAGCATAAAATATCCTTATTAGCGATAAGGACTCTTTTGGTGAAGGTCTTTTCGTTAAAAACCATATTTTCCTTCATGTTTTTTATATCCATAGATACACCTCCTATTTCAGATGATTAAGAATATAATAGAATACAAATCATCTTTATATAATTATCTTTTGCAATTATTTATATTTAATCCATTTTACCAGTTTGTACAATAGCGGTATAAACATTTTTGGATTATAATAGTGAATAGAAGATATCTATAAAAATATAAGGATGTGTTTTTATGCAATTTTTAGTGAAAGCATTTGATGGAACAGATGAAGCAGCACCACAAAGAAGACTTGATGCGCGGGAAGAACATTTGAAGTCAACTGATGAAATGGCGAAATCAGGCAATACTATATGTGCAGCTGCAATGCTGGATGAAGAAGATAAAATGATTGGCTCAGTACTTATTGTTGACTTTGCCTCCAGAGCAGAGCTTGATCAATGGCTTAAAGTGGAACCCTATATGGTGCATCACGTATGGCAAAAAATCGAAATAACCCCATGCAGACTTGGACCCATGTTCGCTAAGAAATAGCAGTAAGGAGAAAAATAATGAAAACTGCCCTGAAGGAGTTTTGCTCCACATTAAATATAAAATATGTAGGAATAGCCCCTACAGGGCCTTACAATGACTTAGCAGAGATATGGAAGAATCGGATAATAGAGGGAAAAATCACAGGCTTTGAAGAAAAGGACTTTGAAAAAAGGATAGATCCAAGACATACATTAGAAGATGTGAAATCTATTATTGTATGTCTATTTCCATATCATATTGAAGGTGACAATGAAGCCAATTTATCTAATTCCAGTTTTTCTATGGATTATCATTCCATCGTGAAAGAGAAGCTTTTACAGATTGCTGACTTTTTGTCGGATAAAATCAGTGATTTTCAATATAAAGCTTTTGTAGATAACGGGCCCCTAGTGGAAAGATATTTAGCCTATAAGGCGGGTTTGGGTTTTTTTGGAATGAATTCACATATTATTAACGATGAATACGGTTCCTATGTATTCATTGGCTATATCCTCAATAATTATCCTTTTGAAATAGATGAGCCTTTAAAAAGAACTTGCATAAAATGCAGAAAATGTATAAAAAGCTGCCCTGGCTGTGCCATTAAAGGCGATTTTGATATCAATCCTCTGCTTTGCCGCTCTTATTTAACCCAGAAAAAGGATGAACTTTCAGAGTCAGAGGAAGAAATTATAAAAAAGCATCATCTTGTATATGGTTGTGATATATGCCAGCAGGTATGTCCACACAACGAGGGTATAAAGATTACAAATATAAATGAATTTAAAGAGAATATGAAAAAGAGCATTGATTATCAAGAGCTTCTAGAAATCTCCAATAAAGAATTCAAAAAAAGATATGGTAACAGAGCTTTCAGCTGGAGAGGCAAAAAGCTTCTTGTGAGGAATTTTGAACTTATGAGGGACGATGAAAGCAAAGATGAAAAGAATAAATCCTAAGAGGATTATATATTGAAAAGGTTGGGAGCGTTGTTTTATGACGAAAGAAAAAAAAGATATCACCGTAGTAGTAGGAATGTCAGGGGGAGTGGATTCTTCTGCAACAGCACTGCTTTTGAAAGAGCAAGGCTATAAGGTAGTAGGTGTATTTATGAAAAACTGGGACGAAAAAGATGAAACTGGTAATTGCACTGCTACAGAAGATTATGAGTATGTGAGAAAAGTATGCGATAGGATTGATATACCATACTATACAGTAAATTTTGAAAAAGAATATTGGGATAATGTTTTCACCTATTTTCTAGAAGAATATAAAAAAGGAAGAACACCAAATCCAGATGTCCTTTGCAATAAAGAAATAAAATTTAAAGCCTTTTTAGACTTCGCCATAAAAATAGGAGCTGATTATTTAGCTACTGGTCATTATGCAAGGATTGACTTGAAAGAGGGCAAGTATCGTCTTCTAAGAGGGGTAGATAGAAACAAGGATCAGACATATTTCCTCTGTGCCTTGAATCAATCTCAGCTAGAAAAAACTATGTTTCCCATAGGGCATATAGAAAAACCAGAAGTAAAAAGGCTTGCTCGTGAAGCTGGATTTGAAACTGCTTTTAAAAAAGAAAGTATGGGCATATGCTTTATAGGAGAGAAAAATTTCAAACAGTTTTTAAGCAACTATTTACCTGCTCAACCAGGAGAAATACGAGATCTTTCAGGTAAGGTAGTTGGCAAACATGACGGGCTTATGTATTATACCCTTGGACAAAGAAAAGGCCTTGGAATAGGTGGTGCTGGAACAGGTGAGCCTTGGTTTGTTGTGAAAAAGGATCTTCAAAAAAATATTCTATATGCGGTACAGGGTGAGAAACATCCAGCTCTTTATTCAAGAGGTCTCATAGCAGCAGATTTGAGCTGGATAAGCGGTCAAGCTCCTTCAACAGAATTTCAATGCACAGCAAAGTTTCGATATAGGCAGCAGGATCAACCAGTAAAGGTAGTGATGGCACCTGATAACACATGGGAAGTCATATTTGATAGTCCTCAAAAAGCAGTGACACCAGGTCAATTTGTTGTATTTTATGATGATGAAGTATGTTTAGGTGGAGGGATAATTGATTCAATTTATTAAATACAAACTAAGTTAGGGGGTAGCGCATGTTGAATTATAAAACATTAGAGAACACAGATATTAAAATACTCCATGAAGGATTTATAAAAGCATTTTCTGATTACCAGGTAAAAATGGACTTGCCTCTTTGGAAGCTTCAGCAAATGCTTCAAAGAAGAGGATATGTTCCAGCGCTTTCTATGGGTGCGTTTAAAGAGGATGAGTTAGTAGGCTTTGTCTTAAATGGATTTCGGAGCTGGAATGGCAAATCAACGGTGTATGACACAGGCACTGGTGTTATTCCTGATTATAGAAGACAAGGTATAACAACAAATATGTTTCAGAATAATGTGGTGTTACTGAAAGAAAAGAATATTACCCAATATTTATTGGAAGTAATCCAATCAAATAAATCAGCATTGGAGCTTTATCAAAAACAAGGTTTTGAAATTACAAGAAGCTTTAGATGCTATCAATTAGAAAAATGTAAATATACACCTGTATCAGCTTATCAAGTGGAGCATCTTGACAAAATAGATGAAACGGTTTGGGAACAGTTAAAAACCTTCTGGGACATTCAGCCGTCATGGCAAAATTCCATTGATTCTGTTCGTGCTATAGCGGATGAGTTCATTTACTCCTTCGTAAGGATTGACAATGCCATTGTTGGTTATGGCATCATTGATAAAAAAACAGGTGACATACCTCAGCTTGGTGTAAGTAAAAGCAGTAGACGACAGGGAATTGGCAGCAGTATTTTGACAGACTTGATAAATAGCACTATATCAGAAAAAATAACTGTTCTTAATATTGATGATGAATCTAAGTCAACCAAGGACTTTTTTAATAAATTAGGTTTTCAGCAATATGTGGATCAATATGAGATGATATTGCAATTATAGATGAGGATTGGAGATGAGAATATGCATTTTTTTGAATACGGAGAAAAGGAAATAGCGTACTTAAAAAAGAAAGATAAGAAACTAAGTACAGCGATTGATAAAATTGGAGTGATAGAGCGTGAGGTTACTCCAGACCCGTTCACTGCACTTGTTTCAAGTGTTGTAGGGCAACAGATCTCAAGTAAGGCAGCGGATACAGTATGGAACAGATTGTGTGAGCTTCTTGGAAGTATTGCACCCCAAACTATCGCAGAAGCAAGCCTTTCTCAAATACAAGGCTGTGGAATGTCAAATAGGAAAGCGGAATACATAAAAGGTATTGCAGATGCCGCTCTATCTGGGGAAGTGGATTTTGCTGCGCTTCATACTTTAACGGATGAGGAAATTATAAAAAAGCTATCCTCGCTGCATGGAGTAGGCGTATGGACTGCGGAAATGCTGCTTATTTTTTCCCTGGGAAGGCCTGATGTTGTGAGTTTTAAAGATTTGGCAATCAGAAGAGGCATGATGAATTTGTATGGTCTCAAGGAGCTTCCAAAGGAAAAGTTTGAAAGGTATAGAAAAAGATATTCTCCTTATGGCTCGGTGGCATCATTATATTTATGGGCGCTTTCTGTAGAATAGTTCTGCCAACCTTGGCAAGCACGGATTTGTAATTGCATAATTGAATCATGAAAGGGTGGAAGGAATTTATGAAAAAACTAATACTTTATAGTGATCAGATAATTGGTAAGACAGATGACCTTGACAGACAACTGCTGACTTTGCTAAATAAAGATAAACCTAAGCTGGCCTATATACCTTCCTGCTCTGATGGAACAAGGAAATATTACAATGAGAAAGTGGAATATTACAGGAGATTGGGTATAGAAGATTTCATGTACTTTGATATAGATAAAGAGTTTCAGGAGAGCAAAATACAAGAACTCATTCATTGTGATGCCATCCATCTATCTGGCGGAGATACAGCATATTTCCTATCAAATATTAAGAAAAGAAATTTTGATAACCTATTAAAGAGCTATGTTGATAAAGGTGGCATTTTAATAGGCATAAGTGCTGGAAGCATAATGATGTCTGAAACCATTGAGATTATAAAGATTGGAGAGAAGTATGAGGATGTTTGCAGCATAGATGATATGCAAGGTTTGGGATTAGTAGACTTTGAATTTATGCCTCATTGGGATAATGAAATCTATAATATGGATGAGTTCCAAACTTACACACTAAGTTCCAAAAGGCCGCTATATTTATGTAATGATGAAGCTGGAATAGTAGTTAGAGATCATGATGTTAGTTTTATAGGAAATGTCGTAAAGATTGAAAATGGCGTAGTGAATAAGGCTTAGATGTGATAAATATTTTAAGGGGGAGCCTATGAATAATGAGGAAATGATTGCACGTATTTCTAAAATCGTAGAAAATGCATGCAAAAGTGATTCTAATATATTTGGATATGGTATTTGGTCTCATCATATCGTTTATGTGGTGAAGTATGCAATAGAGTTGGCTAAAAAGTTAGGTGCAGATATTGAAGTGGTTGAGATTGCTGCACTGCTCCATGATTATGCCGGTATTAAAGATCAGTTACTGGAGGCGGAGCATCATATTCATGGAGCATTTGAAGCAGATAGAATCCTTACTGAGTTTGGATATCCTTCAGATAAAATTCAGAAAGTAAAGGATTGTATTCTATCTCATAGAGGCAGCGTTTTATCAGAAAGGTTAACTTCAGAAGCTGAATGTATAGCTAGTGCTGATGCAATGGCTCATGTTAGTCAAGTGCCTTCCTTATTGCATTTAGCATATGTGAGCCATGGCATGAGTATTGATGAAGGTAGACTTTGGGTATTAAATAAAATTGAGAGAAGCATGAAAAAAATGTGTCCTGAAGCAAGGAATATGATAAATGACCATTATTTGAAGGTAAAGGCAGTTCTTGAATAGTATCGATATTTGAGCTTTCAATTTTTTTAGAAAGGGAGACGAATGTCATGATAAAAGTCAATTTTTATGATGTAGATTCAGTAGAGGACAGCAAATTGCGGTTTGCAGTGATTATGGCTAAATATGAAGGAAAATGGGTATTTGCAAGACATAAAGAAAGAACAACATGGGAAATACCTGGGGGTCACCGGGAAGAAGGGGAACAAATTAATTTTACGGCATCTCGTGAGCTTTCTGAGGAAACTGGAGCGAAGAAGTTCAAGCTGTTTCCTGTTTGCGTATACGCTGTTGAAAAAGATGGACAAGAATCCTGTGGGCACCTTTTTTATTCTGAAATTGAAGAACTTGACCAGTTGCCAAACACAGAAATAGGTGAAATCATGTTATTTGAAGACATGCCAGAAAATCTAACCTATCCTTATATTCAACCCTATCTTTATGAAAGAGTGTTAGAGTTTCTTAAAATGGAAGAATCATGGAGGGAAATATGAACTATATAATGAACTTGAGAAAAATAGTTGGGTCAAGACCATTAATTGCTTCTGGAGCTGGAGTTGGAATAGTTAATAAGGATAATAAGATTTTGATGCAAAGAAGAGCTGATAATGACTGCTGGGGTTTCATTGGAGGAATGATGGAGCTTGGAGAAACCATAGAAGAAACTGCAAAAAGAGAAGTTTTTGAAGAAGTTGGTATTAAGCTCCAAGACATAGAATTTTTTGCAGTATATTCTGGGAAAGACTTTTATTATAAATACCCTAATGGTGATGAAGTTTACAATGTAGTAAATTTTTTTACTGTAAAAGGAGACTTCACAGATTTTAAAATTGATAATGATGAGGTGAAGGAAGCAAGTTTCTTTAGCTTTGATGAAATTCCGGAGAAAATCAGTCCACCAGATGTAAAAATTGTAAAAGATATTATCGATTATTATAGAAAGAATGAAAATTCATTTAAATAAAAAAATTATGATGACAGGTGCGGAAAAGCTAAAGAAAGAGTTTTTCCTACATAATATTAGAGCGTTGTATCATAGAAGAAATATATTGATAACTGCTATGAAAGAAAGTGCTATAACAAACTAGGCTTTAAAGAATTTGGAAGATTTGTAGCTTGTCAAATAGAAAATAATATAGTGTCGGACAAAGCACCTATAGATCATCTGATACTAATTTAGGGAGGAAAGGATATGGCTAAAAAATCGTTCAATGAAAAGCTTTATAATTCTAAAGATTTGCCCAAGATAGAATATATCGGATATGACAACAAGATGGCAAAACGCTTCGGTGCAGGCAATATGCTAATAGCAGCACCTATAGAATATGATGAGGTTATGAAACAGATACCTAAAGGCAAGCTCGTAACTTCAGATAAAATTAGAGCGTTTCTTGCAAGAAAGCATGGTGCTGATTTCACATGCCAGCTTACAGCGGGGATTTTTATAAATATAGTTGCTCATGCATCACGTGAACGAGAAAAAGCGGGCAGCAGTGATATTACACCATATTGGCGAACCCTGAAAAAGACTGGTGAATTAAACGAAAAATATCCTGAAGGTATAGATCAGCATAAATTTTTACTTGAAATAGAAGGTCATGAAATAATACAGAAGGGCAAAAGGTACTTTGTTAAAGATTACGAAAAGGCACAACATGAATTATGATTCATTCCTATTGAAGGGAAGGAGTATTATATTATGCTCAAACAGATTGAAATGCGCAGAAGCATTAGAAAATATACCAGCAAACCAGTAGAAGATGAAAAAATCATTCAATTACTTGAAAGTGCACGACTTGCTCCTTCTGGCAGCAATACACAGCCTTGGCACTTTATTATTATAAAATCTGAATCTACTAGAAAAGAATTAGCGGAAGCATCACATAATCAGAGCTGGATGATAGGGGCTCCGGTTTTTATCGCTTGTGTAGCTGATATACGTTCAAGAATAAAGGATGATGTAGAAATATCTCTCAATGGAAATAGTGCACAAGAGGAACTAAAGCAGATCATAAGAGATACATCAATTGCCACTCAGCATATTGTCCTTGAAGCGGATAATCTGGGGCTAGGTACCTGCTGGGTTGCCTGGTTTACGCAGGAAGAAATCAGACCGATCCTGAACATTCCTTCTGATAAGTATGTGGTTTGTATTCTTACCCTTGGATATCCAGATGAATCTCCTAAAGCACGTCCAAGAAAGAGTCTTATGGATATAGTTCATTATGAAAAGTGGTAATAGAGGCAGAATTATTATAACAGGAGGTATTACATGATGGAGATAATAACTTTATCCAAAAGCAATATAGATAAAGAACATATTTGTTGTTCTCTTGCAGATAAAAAAGGACAATGCGGTGTTGCAAGCAAAAAAGCTTGGCTTAAAGAAAGACTTGATGAAGGATTAGTGTTTAAGAAAGCTAATATCAGAGGCAAGGTTTTTATTGAATATATTCCTGCTGAAAAGGCATGGTGCCCTATTATTGCGCCAAACTATATGTTTATTAACTGTCTATGGGTTTCAGGGCAATATAAAGGGCAAGGGTACAGCTCTCTGCTGCTTGATAATTGTATCAGTGATAGCAAAGCAAAGGGTAAGAGTGGAATGGTGATTTTATCTTCAAATAAGAAAAAGTCTTACCTTGCAGATAAAAAATATCTGCTTCATAAAGGTTTTGAGGTGTGCGATAATGCACCACCATATTATGAGTTAATGTATTTATCCTTTAATGATTCCGCAGAAAAACCGAAGTTTAAGGATAATGCAAAAAAAGGGAAGGTAGAAGTAGAGCAAGGTTATGCAATATATTATTCAAATCAATGTCCATTTTGCGAGGATTACGTTTCGGACGTAAAGAAATATGCAGATGAAAACAATATAAAGCTTCAAGTTGTTAAGTATGAAACCTATGATCAAGCGCAAGATTCTCCTGTTCCTTGGACAACCTATAGTGTATTTAAAAATGGTCATTTTATAACCCATGAAATCTTGACAATAGATAAGTTTAAAAAGTTGATGGACTAACTTTGTTCAATTCAGGTTTTGTTATTTGGAGGATATAAGTACAGTAATCTCTATTTTTAAAAAATTGACATGAGAACAGATGTTCGATACAATAATTGTAAGAATATTGTATTGGAGGAATTAAAATGATTAAAAGAATGCCTACAAATTGCGGAGATGATACATGCTCTTCTTGTGTTGTAGCGGGAGATTTTATTTTCTTTGGGCATCATGCCGGAGGGCATCATTCAAATGATATCGTGTATCAGATGGAGGCAAGCTTTAATAGTCTAGGGGATACATTGGAGTCCGTAGGAGCTGCATTTGATGATATTGTGCAAATAAATTTGTACTTGAAGAATATGGATGACTTTGCAGCAGCAAGAGATGTATTCAATAAATATTTTAAGAGCGAATTTCCTGCAAGAATGACTACCACCACAGATTTTGTATCTCCAACTTGTTTATGTATGCTTGATGCAATTGCTTATAAAAAGCAGAATTAAGGAGTACTTATTCACTGACTGAATACTCAAAATAGTATAATTGTGAAAGGATTGATTAGAGTGAGAGATGCTGTTAAAACAATAGGGAACTTAATTGATAAAGCAAGCAATTCCATTATAAGCTCTGTTGATAATGAAGGTTTTCCCAATACAAAGGCTATGCTGCCACCGCGTATGAGAGAAGGGATAAAACTTATATATTTTTCAACAAATACCTCATCTATGAGAGTAAAGCAGTATATAGATAATCCAAAAGCCTGCATATATTTTTATGACAAAAGATTTTTCAGAGGAGTAATGCTAAAGGGTACAATGGAAGTTTTACAGGACAGTAAAACAAAAGAAATCATATGGCGTGAAGGTGATGAAATATACTATCCTAACGGTGTTACTGATACTGATTACTGTGTTCTGAAATTTACAGCCCAAAAGGGGCGATTTTATAGTAAATTTAAATCAGAAGACTTTGAAATATAGTCTTTAAAGGCAAAATTGGGAGCATGTAATACAGCATTAAGCATATTATGCATGTAAAAGATTAGTAAAAAGCTAAAATGGGATTCTAACTATAATGAAATATATAGAAAGATATTTATTATATATATGTCAAATAAAGGGGGAAGTATATGCGAGAATTGCTTGATTCGCCTTATGCAATAGTTGTTATAAGTTATTCTTTAACTGCACTTATACTTCTATTCTTGACTGTATCAATTATAAAAAATAGAGAATCCCATAAGGTCTTATTAAGAATAAGAGGAACAGTTACTGGAAGAGATATTGGCAAGGCAATATTACTTGCCCTAATGGCAGGGATTCCGATATACGCGCAGTACTTGGAGTATGAGAACTATTTAGCTATATATGATTTTTTAAAAAAGCATATAAGCGAAGGCTTGCTATCGCCAGAAGAATATTTTGAACACAGATGTGCTATTTCAAGTGTTTATGTGGCTTTAGGAATATGGGCATTTTATAAAAGCCTATATGATAAAAGCGTATTAGCAGATATAACTATTGATGGAATTCGGATTAACGGGTTTATAAGAAAATGGAGAAATATCGAATCTGCTAGCTGGGAAGAAAATAAACTCATACTTAAAGTAAGACAAAGATTTCTTATGTTTAAATGGACTTCTGCTATGGAAGTAGAAATTCCTGAAGAAGAAAAGCGGCATGTTGAAGAACACTTTCAAGATATTAAGTGATTCGATCTTAGTATTTTCAAAATAGTCGAAACTAATAATCTTCACATTTTGTTTCCTCCTTCTTATGGGATAAAAGCCTTGTGCTAATGAAGCAGGATAAAAATATATATGAGTATATACAATACGGAAAAGGAACTATTAAAAAAGGACGATATCAGCATCCTAATAGCCATATCTTATGAATTTAAAAATAGAAACATAGTTTAAAGCACTGGCTGACATAGACCAGTGCTTTTGTTGTATAATATACATAGTTATAATCATGATCATTATATAGAAAGATAAGGTGGAGATTATGAATTTTATCCTTGGAAGCGTTCCTCCAGAGAAGGAAGAAAAAGAGTCATTGCTATTTTTATTTAAGCAAAACGAGTTACTTGTAAGAAAAATAAAGGAACAATATAATGTACCTACTAATGGTAGTGCTGATTATTCAAAATATCTGTATTCAAATATGCATTATATTGGGAATATAGACAAACAATCTTGTTATACAGCAAAATATATTCAAGGGCAAGAATTAAAGGATGATATGGAATTTCTAACCCTTAGGCAGCTCTTTGGACAAATGGATGAAAGTATATTACAAGCTGCTTTCCGTGCCATTCAAATAGTGGCTTGGGATGATACCCACAAGTTTTGCGGAGTATGTGCAGCACCTACAGAGAAAAAGTCCAATGAACATGCAAAGGTATGTCCAAATTGCGGACACATCGCCTATCCTCGATTATCTCCTGCAGTAATCGTTGCAGTAACAAAAGGAGATAAATTACTTCTTGCCAGCAATAAAAATTTTACAAGCACTATGTATAGTGTTCTTGCAGGCTTTGTTGAGGCAGGGGAAAGCTTAGAGGAATGTGTAAAAAGAGAGATAAAAGAAGAAGTAAGTATAGAGGTAAAAAATATAAAATACTTCGGTAGTCAATCTTGGCCATTTCCAAATTCTTTTATGATTGGATTCACAGCAGAGTATGAAAGTGGAGAGATAAAAGTAGATGAAAATGAGCTTTCCGATGCTAGATGGTTTAGTGTCAAAGAACTTCCAAACATTCCAGGAAGTATTAGCATTTCAAGAAAACTGATTGATTGGTATGTTCAAAAGTACAAGGAATAATAGCCGAGAATGATAGTTCTATGGTACAATGTAC
>JAUQXG010000504.1 GCA_030834765.1 Lutispora sp. | reverse complement strand
TGGCTTTCACCTTTTCCAACTCTCTGTAAATAAGCTTCGATATCTTTCTCTCCATCAGAGCATTTTTTATATTAGATATTATAATAATGCCTAAGTATGATAATGTCAACAGATTTTTTATCTGTTAAACAATAATAAGATGACTTTATTGGAAGTCTTGTTGATATGGTATAGCAAAATTACAATTTTCTCATGATGATAAGCATCTAATTGAAAGATTGATTATTTTATAAAAATACTTGGAAGAACAAGGAATATAGAAGAGTTTGTAGAACAAATAATTATATGGGAATTTAGGCTCTAGGGTTACCAAGCATAGACTATAGTATTTTTGCTTTATATTGCAGTTGTAGCAATTATGCAATCATAATGATTTAGAATTAATTTAGCGAGGGAATGCGAATGAACAATAAATGTATAATATGTAAAAATAGAAATAAGTGTTTAAATTATCAATTAGGAGGTTTAATTGGTACATGGTGTGACAGCTTTATAGAAGAACCTGAAATTACAGAAGAGCAACAAGAAAAAGAAGTAAAAAAGAAATCGCTAGTTGAAAAATTAGTAGAAAAAATAAAGCATAGTTAATTCATACTCTTATAATTTTATTCACAAAGAGAATGTGACGAAATAAGTATTGTAAAGCTGCTATTAAGCTGGGGAGGGAGAGTGATGCCTGTGGAAAAATCATGTGGTGCTGTTGTATTTAGAAAACTACGTGCAGAGCTTGAATTTTTGGCAGTGAAAAGTAAAGCAAATGGACATTGGGGATTTCCAAAAGGACAAATGAAAAAAGGTGAGAGTGAAGAAGAAACTGCAATGCGAGAAGTTTTAGAAGAAACAGGATTATGTATTACTCTCTTTGATGAATTTAAAACAAAAGTAGAATATTTATTATCTGAAAGCAGATCTAAGGAAGTAACTTTTTTCATTGGAAGGCCTTTAGAGTATTCTGTAAATATTCAGCAGGAAGAAATTCAAGAATCTAAATGGTTAAGCTATAATAATATGTTTGATATATTAAGGTTTGAAAATAATAAAAAGGTTTTAATAGAGGTTAGAAATTTTCTAAATAGTTTAGTTAGCTAATTCGAAATATTTATATATTGTGTAAATGAAAGGAGAAATTGTTTGTGAAATGGAATGAGCGATTCAATGAGAATCAGATGCCATCTTATGAAGACATTAAGCAATATATTGGGGATGCTGCATCAACCTGGTCGGAGCTATTTTCATATATTGAAGAAACATATCAAGTGCAGCCTAAAATGACATACAGTAAATGTTCTGCGCAACCGGGATGGAATATAAAATGCCAAAAGAGTGGCAAATCACTATGTACGCTTTATCCAATGGAAGGATATTTTATTTCATTGGTTGTTGTAGGGGCTAAAGAGCAAGACGAGGTGGAAATGATGCTGGAAACATTTTCTCCATATGTAACAGAACTATATCGTAAGGCGTCTTTTGCCTGTGGAGGCCGTTGGCTTATGATAGAGGTAAAAGACAAGGCTGTGATTAAAGACATAATGACTCTTATGGCAATAAGAGTAAGACCAAAGAAGCAGATTCATAGTACATAGGAGAATATTCAAATATATTAATAGAAAATATGTTCAAGGGATTAATGCCTTGTGGACTGCTGATTCTTCGAGGTGCGCAGCTTAAAAAACTTTAGATTTTAAAAGATTTCATAATTTATAAGGAGCAGCTGTAAGATATTCTGAAATAATTCTTATTATTAGGAAATGAGGAGTGCAATAATGACTCTGCCAAAGTTGATTTATATAGTGAATAGGATATTTTGGAAAATAACTAAGCCTACTACAATAGGGGTGAGAGTTATGCTATTGAAAGGAGATACAATCTTGCTAGTTAAGCATACATATCATGATTCATGGTATCTTCCAGGAGGTAGAATGAAAAAGGGAGAGACTTTTGAACAAGCAATTAGAAGAGAGCTGCAAGAGGAGTTAGAGTGTGAATTGCATTCTATAAGGTTATTTGGAGTTTATAACAGTTTTAATGAATACAAAAATGATAATATTATTATTTTTTACTGTGATAATTTTTTTCTAACAGGTAAAACAGATGGAGAAATTGAAAAATATGATTTCTTTAAACTAAATGAGTTGCCTGAAAAAGTATCTATAGGAACAAAGAAAAGAATTGAAGAATATATAAAAGGAGATACTTCAAACTTCGGACTTTGGTAAAGATGAATAGATTTATTTGAGCATCTCATAATGTGTGAGATTAATCAGGAACTTGCAATAATCAACCATATATAATTAGAATAAAGGAGGAACATGTAAATGGAAACCTTACAAGCTATTTCAACTAGAACAAGCATAAGAAAATTTTTAGATAAAGAAATACCTTTAGAAGTTATAAAGACAATCCTTGAGGCTGGAATAAAAGCACCGAGTGGAGGTAACAGACAACCATGGAGATTTGTGGTTGTTACAGATAGAGCTAAGATTAAAAATTTTGATCCAGAATACCATCAACCTTGTGTAGAACAAGCCCCTGGCGTTATTGTAGCATGTGTTAATCCTCATGATACATGGGAAAAGTATGATGAAAACGACCAATGTTATATTCTTGATACAGCGGCATCTATCCAAAACATGCTTTTGGCAATACACGATCAGGGATTGGGAGGTGTTTGGATAGTCAGCTTCAGTAAAAGCGAGGTTAGGAAGCAATTAAATATACCTCTCCATTGGCAGATCGTATCTATAATTCCATTTGGATATTTTGAAGGAAATAGCGTAGTTAGACCAAGAAAAAAGTTGGAGGAGGTTGCCTATCTTAATGATATTAACTGCCCCATTACATAGCTTTCATTAGAATATCGCAACCCCAGAAAGAATTAATTTAGATTTATTTTGGCCAAATATTAATTAAAGATAGAGTCATAATCTCAGAAAAAGTATGAATTTATAGGGGAATAAGATGAAAAGATTAAAAGAAATATTAAAAGAATCTTTGGAACCAATAATTTTGGATGTTGGAACGGGAGAAGGCTTCTTTATAAAAACACTTCTAGAACATCTATCAAGTTATGAATTGATAATTGGAATAGATATGAAAGAGGAAGCACTAATAAAAGCAAGAGAAGTTTATAAAAATGATAGAATTAAATTTATTTATATGGATGGACAAAATATTGATTTTAAAGATCATAGCATGGATATAGTTTGTATTTCAAATACTCTTCACCATTTACCTGACAAGGAAAAAGTGTTATTGGAAATGAAAAGAGTATTAAAGACGGATGGTCTTTTTATTATTAATGAAATGTTTTGTGATGATCAATCTCAAAAACAGCTTTCGCATGTGCAACTGCATCACTTACAAGCGGAGTTAGATACTTTACTTGGAATATCTCATAATAGAACTTTTGAAAAGCAGCAAATCCTTAGCCTTGCCGAAAATATAGGACTAAAAATTGAAGATGTATTTGAGTACAATTCATGTGAAGAACAGGAAAAAAAGACAAAACCGGAAGAAGAGAAGAAAATTCTGGATGAATGTTTTACTGCCTTAGAAATAAAGTTAGAGAAGATAAAGGAATTCTCCGAATACCCAAAATATGAAGCAATATTAAAGGAATTGAAAAATGAATTATATGATATAGGATTCCTAACAGCAGGGGAATTAATGGTTGTATGCAAAATGAATAGATAGAAGACAAAAGGAGAATCACATATGAAGATATTAGTTATGGGGGGAACTGAGTTTGTAAGCAGTGCATTAACCAAACATTTGATATCAAAAGGTTATACGGTAGATATATTTACAAGAGGAATGAAACCCATCAAATATGATGGAGTTAGAAAACATTTCAAAGGTGATAGAAAATCAGTTGAAGATTTAAGAGTAAATATTTCAAATGAAAGGTATGATTATATTTTTGATATTTCAGCGTATGCAAAAGAGGATGTAGAAAAATTAATTGCAGTTTTAAATAAAGAGAACTTGAAAAGATATGTATTTTGCAGTTCTGGATCAGTATACATACCTTCAGAGGAGATGGTCGCAGAAGAATTTACTCGAGGTGAAAATGTAAATTGGGGAAACTATGGGCTGGATAAAAAGAAAGCTGAAGACTATCTATTTGAGCTATATGAAAATGAAAGCTTTCCTATAACGATATTTAGACCAACTTATATATATGGTGAGGAAAATAATTTATATAGAGAAATCTATTTCTTTGATAGGGTAGTAAAAGGATTAGATATTCCTATACCGAATGGGAATAAAAAGACACAATTTATACATATAAGTGATTTAGTTAAAATGTTTGAAAGTGCCATATATATAGAAAAAGCAGTAGGGCAGGCCTATAATGTAACCCATCCCCAGATTGTAACATGGCAGCAGTTCGTTGAAGCAGCCATGAAGGTAATAAATAGAAATACGAATATAAAGAAAGTAGATGGTGAAAAAGTAGAAGTCGCTGTAAGGGAGTATTTTCCCTTTAGAAATGTTACCTATCTATTAGATACAAAGAAAGCGAAAGCAGATGGATTATACATTCCCCAAATTGATTTATTTGAAGGATTAAAGTTGGCATATGATTGGTATTGCTTGGCTAATCCAAAGGTAAGAGATTCCAAAATGGATAAAGCAGATTTAGTATTAGAATTACAGAGAGCCAGTAGTTAAAGATTTAAAAAATATGAAGCCTTGAGAATTTTTATTGTATATAAAATTTTTGTATTGATAAAAATGGACACTGATTTTAAATCAGTGTCCATCAATCATTTCATAGGTTACTTTGAATTTTCTAGTTTAGCTTTCTCTACTTTTTTATTTTTCTCATTCCATATTTGTTTTAACATGACAATAAGAATACTTAGGGAGAATAAAATTAAAAGTCCCATTACGAAAGTTCTTACACTTCCAACCAACATACTACCTACATAGGAGTACACGATAGTTGCAGGTAGTTGTCCAAGGCCTGTTGCCCAGAAGAAAGACCAGAAACTCATTGAAGTAAGACCTGCTGCATAGCTTACAATATCAAAGGAAATAAAAGGAAGTAGTCTAGCAATTAAAATTGCAAACTTACCATATTTCTCAAAGAATATATCAATACTCTCAAGAGCAAATTTACTTGTTAGTTTTTCTACGACAGCTCTTCCATAGAGCTTAGCTATAAAGAAACAAAGGACAGCTCCAGCCATGGCACTTGACCAGGATAGAATCGCACCTTTTACCCAGCCAAAAAGTCCAGCATTAGCGAAGGTAATGATGAAAGCTGGCAATGGTGCAACGATGGATTGCAAAACCATTAGCAGAAAAGAGACAATAGGTGCCCAGATGCCGAATGAAAGAATATATTCTTTTGCGGCTGCAACATCAATCTTTTTTAGCATGAGTAATGCACTATTTACGGAATCCTGTATAGGTTGTACAAAAAGATAGATTGCCGCACATGCTAATACAATACCAAGCTTGATTAATGTAGATTTTTTTATGTTTTGCATATGATTTACCCCCAGTTTTATATTTACATACAAGATTATAACACAAGGATTGGAAATTAATTATTGAAAATATGAATACATATATCAACTATAATAGATAATCCCTATTCTTATTCATTTAATGCAATTAATATGTTAAATTTAAAACGGACAGTTATGCAAATTGAATTGATTACTTTAGAATGGGATTGGAGATATAAACATTGAAGAAGAAATATATAATAATGGCTCTTGTATTGATAGCAATTGCAGCTTGTTGCTATTCATCAAATATGTTCAAAAGTTTCTCAGTGGAAGGGATTAAAAATTATATAATATCCTTTGGGGTTTTCGCTCCTATCATGTATATCCTTATGTTCACATGCGCGGCAGTAACTCTTTTTCCTGATGGAGTAATTGCTGTGGCTGGAGGATTGTCGTTTGGAGTATATGAGGGAGCTATATATACGATTATCGGCGCTTGTGGCGGAGCTACCTTAGCTTTTTGCATTTGCAGATTCTTTGGAAGAAATGTGGTAGAAAAGCTCATAAAGCATAAAGCAGAGCTATTTGAAGATGGAGTGGAAAAAAGAGGATTTGTAATCATTTTATTGTTAAGACTCATACCGATGATTCCTTTTGACCTGATAAGCTATGGAGCAGGGCTTTCCAAAATAAAATATAGAGATTTTATTTTAGCAACAATTGTTGGAGTAATACCTGGTGTGTTGGTTTATACAAATATAGGGGACAAGATTATCGATATTTGGTCCATAGAGTTCTTGTTTGCCTTGCTTATACTAGCGGCACTATGTATTTTTTCATACTTACTAAAAAACAAGCTATCAAAAAGCAAAATTATGAAGAATGTATTGGAGGAAAATCATGATTAAAAGACTACTAGAGAAAAGAACAATAATATTGATGGGATTATTAGTGCTGATGCTAGCCTTCGCGGTAACTGGCTGTAGCAATAAACCAACTGAAAATGTTCAAAACACATCAAACAATACTTGGGAAGAATCAGTACAATCTACTAAAGGTACAACGGTGAACTTCTATATGTGGGGTGGAGACACAAGAATAAATAAGTGGGTTGATGAATTTGTGGCAGGAGAAGTAAAAAGTAAATATGGAGTTACTTTAAATAGAGTTCCTATGGATGCAGCAGATTTTGTGAACAAGCTTGCCAATGAAAAATCTGCAGGCAAAAAAGATGGAAGTATCGATTTATTATGGATTAACGGAGAAAACTTCTATACAGCGAAAGAAAATGGGCTTCTTTATGGACCGTTTACAGACAAGCTGCCTAATTATGCTAAATATATAAATAAGGATGCGGCAGAGAATAATTATGATTTTGGTTATCCCATAGAGGGTTATGAAACACCTTACGGAAGAGCTCAATTGGTGCTTATATATGATAGCAGCAAAGTACCGAATCCTCCAAAAAATCTGGCGGAGTTAGAAACATTTATTAAGCAAAATCCTGGAAAATTCACATATCCAGCACCACCTGATTTTACAGGCAGTGCATTTGTTAGAAATATAATGTATATGAAATCTGGCGGTTATGAACAGTTTATGAATATGAAGGAAGAGGATTTAGCATCAACGCTTGCACCTACATGGGAATACTTGAATAGCTTAAAGCCTTATCTGTGGAGAGAAGGTAAAACATACCCAGCCAATATAGGGCAGCTTGACAGTATGTTTGCAGATGGAGAAGTATGGATGTCAATGACTTATAATCCACTGAAGCCTGCAGGTGATGTGATAAATGGTATATTCCCAAAGACTACAAAGACATTTATAATAGAAGAAGGAACCATAAGCAATACTAGCTTTTTAGCAATACCAGACAATGCTTCAAATAAAGCAGGAGCTATGGCGGTTGCTGATTTCATGACAGGCTTTGAAGCTCAAATATCAAAACTTGATCCTAATAACTGGGGAGATCTTCCTGTTTTTGATACAGAGAAACTTAGTGAAGATGAAAAGAAAGCATTGGAGAGCCTAGATTTAGGAGAAGCGACATTAGATCAAAGTGAGCTTATACAGCACAGAGTCCCTGAAATACCAGCAAAATTTGTTCCCGCTATAGAAGAGGAATGGACTAAAAATGTTGCGAAAGATAAATAATAATCTGCAATTTAAAAAAAGCAGCATACCCTATATGCTGCTTTTTCCTCTTTTGATCTTATATATTCTACCCCTATGTATTTCTATGCTTTTGATATTGGTGCAAAGCTTGGGGTTTATTCCCGGCTTAGGATTGAATGAGCTCACTTTGAGTTATTATATGAAAGCTTTTTGTGACGATGCCTTTGGCAGTGCTTTTTTCTTTAGTATGGGATGTTCTACCATATGCAGCATAATTGCTGTTGTCTTAGGTTTTTTTATTGCGTTGCTATTATCCAATAGTAAAAGGAAAGGTATTTTGCAGGATATACTGCAAATACCAATTTTGATTCCTCATTTTACTGCAGCCTTTATGATGTTCTTGCTTTTATCTCAAAGCGGCATTGCATCAAGAATTATGGGGTCTTTGAATATAATCAGCGATCAAAGTTTTTTTCCACAGCTTGTGCTTGATAAGCTTGGACTTGGAATTATGATAACTTATATATGGAAAGAGGTTCCATTTTGTGCCTTGGTAATCTTTGCATCTATGAAAAATATAGATGATAGCTTAAAAGCTGTATCAAATAGTTTAGGTGCTTCTAAAATTCAATATATTAAATATGTGTTGTTACCTCTGTGCATGCCTACGATGCTAAATACATT
Organism: Lutispora sp.; assembly: GCA_030834765.1. Taxonomy (GTDB): domain Bacteria; phylum Bacillota; class Clostridia; order Lutisporales; family Lutisporaceae; genus JAUQXG01. Next base: position 4,969 of record JAUQXG010000504.1, on the reverse strand, counting down.
CATCATCATTTTTGCATATAATTTTGGTGCCTTTGAAGTGCCATATTTGCTGGGACCGACACATCCAAAAACAATGGCCGTATTGGGCTATATAAGCTATATAGCACCTAACATATTAGTAAGACCCTATACGATGGCATTAAATGTTATCATTACTTTCATGAGTATCGTGCTTATTTTTATTTATATTAAAACACTAGATAGTATAAAAGCATTGGAAGGGCAGATATAGCTGCAGGAAGGAATGAAAATGAGAAAATTTATATCCATTATTATAGTAATGATTCTTATAGTACCAGTCCTTGCATTGCTTTTATGGTCATTTTCTGAAATGATTTCATGGCCAAAGCTTTTGCCAGATGAATTCTCCTTAAGGATTTGGTCTGATTTGATAAAAAGCAAAGAATTGCTAAAATCTATCATTACAAGTATATTGATATCAATGGGAGTGGCAATCGTTGTACTTTTTATAAGCATGCCTGCTGCCATAGCCCTTTCACAATTTGAGTTTAAAGGCAAAAAAATAATTTGGTTTTTGATTTTTGCACCCCTTATCATACCATCTGTAAGCACAGCCATAGGGATGCATATTCTGTATTTAAAGGCTGGCTTGACGGATAGTATGCTTGGCGTTGTATTGGCACACATTATACCAACCATACCCTATTCAGTGAAGATACTAAGCTTTAGCCTTGAGCTGATTGGCAAGGGTATGCGAGAGCAGTCAGAGGTGTTAGGTGCTAGTATGCTGCAAACCATTGTGTATATTTATTTGCCAAACCTTAAGCCAGCCATTATACTTTCTTCCATTTTGGTATTTATCGTATCCTTTAGCCAATACCTCATCACCTTCCTCATAGGCGGGGGGCTGATAAAAACTTTACCTATCATGCTTTTTCAAGTGATTCAAAATGGAAATAGGGCAGAAGTATCGTCTTACAGTCTGGTTTTTATAATCAGTGCATTAATTGCAACATATTTTATAGAACGAATATTAGGTAAAAATATAGATGGAAAATACATGATAAATATATAGGTGAAATAATGATGAAACATTTAGAAATACAAGAAATAGTAAAAAAATATAACGGCAAACCAGTGGTAAATCATGTTACCTTTGATATGAACCTTGGTGAATTTGTTAGTATTTTAGGAAAATCGGGAAGCGGAAAGACTACAATACTTAAAATGATTGCAGGGACCATTGAACCCGACAGTGGTGGAATTTATCTCTTGGGAAAAGAAATAAGTAGAGTTCCCACACAGAAAAGAAATATCGCTATGGTATTTCAGGAATACTTGCTTTTTCCTCATCTGAATGTTGCACAAAATATTGAATTCAGCTTAAAGGTTAGAGGTATAGAAAAAAATGAAAGAACAAAAAGAATGTTTGAATTATTGGAATTGGTGCAGCTAGGTGGTATGGAAAAAAGATTTCCTCATGAGCTATCGGGGGGACAAAAACAAAGAGTTGCGGTAGCAAGAGCATTGATTTCAAAGCCAGATATACTATTGCTAGACGAACCTTTTTCAAGCTTGGATTTTAATCTAAGAAATGAAATGTGCAGTTTTATAAAAAGCATACAAAGAGAAACGAAGACCACTACAATTATGGTGACACACGACAGAGAAGAAGCAATGAAAATATCAGATAGAATCGTAATCATTGATGAAGGCAATATTGTACAGATTGATACTCCCAAAGGCCTTTATAATAATCCAACAAATATGTTTACAGCAGAATTCATGGGGGACGTTAATATTTTGAAACGAGAAGAAGAATTTTCTTATATGATTAGACCTGAGGCCATGAGCGTAAGCAGCTTTAGAAAAGAAGGATTCAACAAGTCTAAGGTAGTAGAAAAGACTTTTTTAGGCAGCAGTATTCATTATAAAATTTTATGGGAAAACACATTTTTAAATATTAGCGGTATGAATAATAGTGAAGAATACTCACTTGGACAAGAAATATATATAAACCTTCCTGATGAAAAAATAATAAAAGTAAAGCATTGTTAGGATGAATATATTTAAAGTAATTTTAGAGGGGTAGAATGACATGAATACGGATGATTGCATAAAGTGTGGAGAATGTACTAGAGTATGTGACTTTTTAACAAAATATGATATAGATTTAAAGGATCTTGAAAATGATAGAAGGGAACTGACATATAACTGCTTGATGTGCGGGGAATGTACCCAGGTTTGTCCTAAAAATATAGATGGAAGAAAAGTTGCATTAGATATAAGGCAGGAAGAAGCGGCAAAGGGCAACTTTAATAAAGCTCCTTATAAAGGAGTCATACTTGAAAAGAAAAATTATTTGTTTAAAAACTATAGCTCTAGTAATAAGCGATCAGTATTGTTTCCAGGCTGCAATTTCCCGTCATTTTTTCCTGAAACAACAAAGCACCTTATGAAGCTGCTAAAAGAAAAGGCAGATGTAGGAGTTGCCTTTGACTGCTGCGGCAAACCAATCGCCGAGCTTGGAATGGAGAAGGAAGAAAAAAAGATACTTGATAAGATCAATAAGAATCTTTCGGATAACAAAGTCCAAGAGCTTGTAACTATGTGTCCTAATTGCTATCACTACTTGAAAGGGAAAATTGATGTAGAAGTAATAGATATATACAAAAAGCTAAAGGATATTGGCTTTGAACCTCAGATGGAAGCAAAAGATTACAATTTCTTTCTACCATGTCCAGACCGGTACAACAGAGATATATTAGGCAGCATAAAAGAGATCATACACCAAGACAGTATTATAAAACCACTAGATGATGTGCAATGCTGCGGCCTTGGAGGATTGGCCATATGCACGGATAGAGAAGTATCAGCAGGGCTTGTAAATAAGCTAAAAGCAAAAGACTTTGATGAAATGCACACTTATTGCGCAACATGCTATGGAAATTTCATGAGGAATGGTGTGAAAAACCCAGTGCACATATTGAGTGAAATTTTAAATGTAAAAGAAGAATTCCCAAAAGGATTTGGGTCTGTAATAAATAGAGCGAAGTTCGGCATAGGCAGGAGTTAATGATTTAACCCTGTCTTGTTTATTATTGCCCATGGTTATAATAAACAAGGATGGATAAATGATGCAGAAATGTGATATTATTTTGTATATAGAAGCTTATATTTAAAATGAATGGGAGGAGCTAGTATGTTCTGTCCAAGATGTAAAAGTGAGTATAGAGAAGGTTTTACTAAATGCTCTGATTGTAAAATTCTTTTAGTTGAAGAACTTCCTATAGAAAAAGAGACTCAGAGCACAAATGCAGAATACATTGATATGGAATTTATTTTATCAACACTAAAATACACGGATATTGCCTTTATAAAATCAATTTTTGAAGACAGAGAGATTGTTTATTATATACAAGGAGAAAATATGGGTGTAACCCCAGGTGGAATCGCGGCAAGAGTTCTGGTAAAGAAGGAACAGATAGATGAAGCAAGATTGCTGCTAAGAGAACACCATGTAATGTAATGATAGCATGCTATTAATTTCTAAGTGCTTTTTATAGCGCTATAAAACCCAAACTTGATAGTCAAAGATATGGTTATGAAATTGCGGCAGCAAAATAGATATAATTTAATGAATGATTATTATAACAGTATCAAATCTACAGAATAGAGAAGGCTGGATCTGATACTGTTATAATAATAAAAAATAAGTGATGTTAGTTAAGTATTACCGCTTTTAAATCAGCTATTATCTGATCATTTTGCTTAGAACTATCGTTGCCGATAATTGTTTTATGGATTATTTGTATCCCATCCTTTAAAATTCGATATTCATTTAGAGAAAGTAGGTCTGGATTATCGGTGACTCGTATTAAATCCAATTTTAGGTCATACTGTTTTTCTAACTCTAAACGCATTTTTTTGATTGAATCAATTAATATTCCATTCACTTGTTTATTTGCTAATGGGATTAGGTTTTCTCCAATTTCAATAATAATATTATTTTTATAATTATTCATATAAAGCATCCTTTCATTATTTTTTTGGAAATATATTTGTTCTTTGATAAATTCTTTAACATTTATTTTGCTATGGTCTTTAGAGTTAAGCATAGTGAGAACAGTAATTAATATTTGTTTTTCATTATTTAATCTGTTTATTTGATGGCTTATATCAGACATTCTTTTTTGAAATAAGGATTCTATTACATTAATATCCAAATTCTTTAGTATATTTTTGATTTGATATAGCTTTAGACCAAGATTTTTGAAGAAAAGTATTAACTCGAGTCGCTCTATCTGAAGTGGATTAAACTCACGAATGTTTGCAGCATCTCTACTTGAGTGTAATAGGCCTATTTCTTCATAATATCTAATTGTGCGTATAGAAATTTGATACTTTTGTGCCAGTTGATTTATTTTCATTGGAATTCCTCATTTCAGCTTTTATGAAGTACTTCATAATTTTATTATAATTGATTACGTAACGTAACTGTCAAATACTAATTTTAATTTCATCATAAGGTTTGAATATACATCTGGAATATATGAAGATTTTCCAGCAAAAGCTGAAGATGGCTCAGAGAAGATTATATTTAGGTTTGATTCTGTATAGAGGATAAGTAAAAACTCAGGTGGTATATGATTTTGCTAGGTACTTGCAGATGAAGATGATTAAACACTAAGTGAAAATAAGAAACAATAAAGGAGAAGTAAAATGATTGGATTGCAAAGAGGCATCGTTCAACTTATTCCTTATGATATTGAATGGGCAGAGCTATACAAAAAAGAACAAAAAATATTAATATCATTGATGGATAAAGACATTAGAGATATACAGCATATTGGAAGTACAGCTATACCAGGAATTTGTGCAAAACCTATCATAGACATTTTAGTTGGAGTAAAGTCACTAGCTAATACCTATAACTATGTTAGTATACTGGAGCAAAATAACTTTATATTTAGAAAAGATTCAGGGACAGAAGACAGATTGTTATTTG
>JAUQXG010000503.1 GCA_030834765.1 Lutispora sp. | reverse complement strand
TATATGCTTACCAAATGGTATGCCTAAATGCGGAGAATGCCCAGTGCATTTTATTTGCCAAGGATATCATAAAGGTATTGTTTCATCTATTCCTTTCAAAGCCAAGAAAAAGCCAAGAAGAATTGAAGAAAAGACTATATTTGTCATAGATTATCATGACCGTATCGCTTTAAGACAAAGACCGAATGAAGGTTTACTATCAAATCTTTGGGAATTCCCTCATGTGGAGGGACACCTATCTGATGAAGAGTGTGATGAAGAAATGAAAAAATGGAATATGACGATTCAAAAGATTATTCCATTGAATAAATCGAAGCATATTTTTACGCATCTAGAGTGGCATATGGTCGGGTACTATATTTTGATTGATCCTTTACCGAAAGATGCTGAATTCATTTGGGCAACAAAAAAAGAGATACAGCAGCAATACGCCATTCCTTCGGCTTTTAAAGAATATCTACAATATTTGTTGGGCAGGGAAGGCCGCATTTAGGGAATATGCAGCTAAATAAATTGAAAGGCCTAAATACCGTCCTCAGTAAGTTTACATAAGGAGGGCATTTAGGCTCTAATATTATATACGGCTAGTTTATGGATAGACATATTCCTGGGCAGGTTTCTCAGCAGGGGAAATTTTTGTCACGGTTACCTGGGGTTCTTCTCTTCCCATATATTCTCCCATATGGATTACACCTTCTACAGTTATCCATGTGCCATCTTCTAAATCCGCAACTTTGTCATACTTGCAGATAATTCCGAAAGGTGTTAAGTCCGCAACACAGCAGGACATAATCAGACGAGCAGGACAAAACTCGTTATCCTGCATCGTTTCAGGATCCTTAAAGACAAATCCCTTAATAACAATCTGATAGCCTTCATATTTTCCCATAGTGGTATATATTTCAGCAAGCCAAGGATAAAAAGCATCATCTTCCACGATGATTTTTTTATTTTTAACTTTGAAGTCGGGTTCCTTAGGTATATACTGTTCTGTCTCTGTATCGGGAACAAAATTGTCGGAACCATCGGAAATTTTGTTGTCTGCATACCAACTATCCGCGGGAGCTTCATCTTGTGAGATATCCAAATCAGAGCTATCCTCCGAGGTTTGCACATCAGTCATGCTATTGGAAAAATCATAAGAGCTCTTACTGGAGAGTCCAGCCAATGCATCTCCGCTTAAATATCCTGATGATAGCTCAGAAGCACTGATAGGCTTATGGGGCAGCAATAGCAGCATAGTGGGAATGATTAGTACAAGACAATGAGCCGCCCGGGTTTTATGCTGGGGCTGAAACAGCCTAGAGAGCACTGCACAAGACCAAATAAGCATAACACTTGCGGTAAAGTAAAGATAGGGTGCCATTTTAGGGGTAACATAGGACAGATATTTACCGCTGTAAACCAAATAAAACATCAGCGCAGCAAACCCAATATAACATAGAAATTCTAAAAGAACCTGAGAATTCAATACTTTTTTCTGCATATCTATATCCCTCCAAAACCTAACTGTGCATATAGAAAAATCACAATAAAGCAAATAAAGAAAGTGACCATAAGAAGCTTTGCGATAAACGATTTTGTAAAACCGCTAGAAAGCATAATCACATTTTTAATATCCATCATAGGACCAAATACCAAAAATCCCATTATAGCACCTAATGGAAAGCTTGTAGCAAAGCTGCGAGCAACAACAGCATCAGAGGATGAGCACAAAGACAAAAGAAATGCCATAGCCATCATCACAAGGAGGGAAAGAGCAAAGCCTGCACCGCTTTGAGCTGCAAATACCTTAGTCCCTATTATCTGAAAAATTGAAGAAAAAAAGGCTCCAATTAAAAGATATTTTCCTACATTAAAAAATTCTCCTTGGGAATGACGAATGAATAGGCCAATTTTGCCTTTTCGTGTCGTTATCGTTTCCATCCCTCCATAACATCCACAATTGCATAAAAAGTTGTCAAAGCTGCTTGATAACACTTTGTGCCGAGATGGCCATACTGCAAAAGTCAGACCGATCAATACTGCCGCTATGATGCCAAGAACTACGCGGGAAATGACAATATGCAGGTTTCCACTGAAGGCATAGTAAGTAGATAATATAACTACCGGGTTGATAACCGGCGTAGCTGTCATAAAGGTAACTGCTACTGGAATGGGGACTCCCTTTTTTACAAGACTTCTAAAAATAGGAATGGAGGCACAATCACAGACTGGAAGGCAGAACCCAGCCAAAACAGCTACCAGCAACCCAGAACTAAGTCTTTTCGGAAATTTACGTTCAATGGCATCCTTAGAGACAAACACTTGAATTGCCGATGAGATAATAACACCAATCAGCAAAAATGGAATAGCTTGCAGCATAATTCCTAAAAACACATTTATAATCCTATTCACAGGAGTTTGCGAAATCTGAAAAATAGAACTAATTATAAAATATAAGAGAATAAAACAAAGAATCCCCTTAGAAAGCATATTAGCTGGATGTACTTTTTTGCGATAAACTTCCTTATAAATCTTTTTAGTCTGTTCCATTTCATATATCTTTACACCGGGATTGATGCTACGCATAAGCTTCCTGACATGATGAAAATTTCTGTCAGAATAGACACTGCGTATAACCCCAAAATCGCAGTTTGAGATTTGCTCAGGAAGCGCTTCTCCAGTTTTACCCAGCAGTCCTTCCAGTGTTCTGGCATCCGCTATATGTATAACCTTTTCTATTCGGCAGAGGCTATACAATGAAGCGTGCAGAAGCAAAGACTGCAATTGAGCAAAGGGCGTGACACCATTCCACTCAATCCAAATTTCGTCCGGCGTATGATCAAGCAAATAGCTGTGGACCTGCTCTATGATTTGTTTCGTATCCTGCTCTAAAGTCTTCTTAGGGAAATTCATCACATGGCAGTTATGATACTGACCGGAGAAAGACTCCTCACCAGATTCGAACTGCATAAGGAGTATTTTTAGATCTCGGCATTCCCACTTGTTCAGTATACTATTTAAAAATGTTGTTTTGCCAGCATCGAGAAAACCGGTTATAACATATATGGGTGTACGCAAAGGAATCACTCCTCGTTAAAGAGTTTAGTCAACTCCTGTGGGTTCAAGTTTTGTCCGATAATACAAAGCATATCACCACTGGTAGAGCAGTCTGTAATCTGTAAGTCGCCAGGGAGATACTGTAGGTTCATATA
>JAUQXG010000502.1 GCA_030834765.1 Lutispora sp. | reverse complement strand
TGTTTTCTTTAACATTGTTAAAGAGTAAAACTGGATGCTCATTTATAGACTCCATTTTTGCAATCACTGCAGGAATCTCAAAATATGGACTCATAGGCTTATTTATCTCAACAATCTCTTCCGCCTCTTTGGCTAATTCCAAAAATGTGCGTAAATCTTTATTTCCCATAAATGTCCTCCTTATATATTTAAGAATTTACTGTGGATGACTTATCCTTATTTTGATTAAAGAATCTATCAAGACAGAATCCTATTGCTACAAGTGCAATGCCCATAAGATCTGTTGTTAATCCAGGTATCATCAGCATAATAGCTGCTACTGCATATACCATTCTTCCTATTATGCTTAGTTTTCTCCTAATAAAGCCTTCAATCGCAAAGGTAAGCAATATAACGCCGATTGCTGCTGTAACGAAAGATATAAAAATCTCCAATCCATTCGCCTCTTGCATGAGTAGTACAGGATTATATACAAATATGAATGGAATAATATATGCTACCAACCCCATTCGAAAAGCTGTCCATCCTGTAATAAAAGGGTCTGTCTTGGCAATTGCTGCAGATGAATAAGCTGCCAGTGCAACAGGAGGTGTTATGGCTCCTACACAAGAGAAGTAGAATACAAAGAAGTGTGCAGCCATCTCGTTAATATTCATACTTATCAATGATGGTATCGTAAGTGCAGCTAAAATAATATAAACTGCTGTTGGCGGCAAACCCATTCCTAATATAAGAGCTGCAACCATGGTTAAAATGAGAGCCAGTATAGGATTGCTTTGTGAAAGAGATATCAACACGCTTGAGAACTTTACCCCAAGACCTGTTGCTGAAACAACTCCAACAATTATTCCAGCAGCGGCACAAGCCGCTGCTATGGAAAGATTATCTCTCGAGCCTGAAACCAGTGCATCTGTGATTTGTTTAAAGTTCATTCTGGTTCCCTTCTTCAACCAGGAAATAGCCATGATCAGTATAATGCACCAGAAAGCTGTCTTTATTGCACTCCAACCAATTACTATGAAATATATGAGAAGTATTATTGGTATGAGGAGATGTCCCTGTTTTGCCAGTGATTGCTTCCAATCCGGCAGTTCTTCAGAAGTTAAGCCTCTGAGGTTACTTCGTGCTGCACATATATCAGCATAGGCTATAAGACTAATGTAGAATAAGGTTGCTGGTATAATTGCCGCTAGCACGACTTTGCCATAGTCTATTCCTATGTAGTCAGCTATCATAAAAGCTCCTGCTCCCATTACAGGTGGTGTAAACATAGAACCAGTTGCGGCAACAGCTAAGAGAGCTGCACCTTCTACCATAGGATAGTTTGTTTTTTTCAACAACGGTAATGTAAATGCTCCAGTTGTTACAACATTTGCTACAGGAGAACCTGATATGATCCCCATAAGAGCATTACTGAAAATAGTGGTTAGAGCTGGTCCACTTCGGGCTCTGCCCGTTGCTGCCAGTGATAAGTCGACAAATAGTTGTCCTGCACCAGATTTAGCTAAGAAGGAACCAAATAAAACGAAAATTATTATATAAGTTGCGGAAACACCCATAGGTAATCCAAAAATACCCTCGGTAGTGCTGTAAAGATATGAAACTAGACTAACTATTCCAAACCCTTTATGTTTTAATAATCCAGGAAAATATGGTCCGAAGTAAGCATAAACTAAAGAAATTATAGCGATTATTGTCATGGACATGCCCATTGACCTTCTCGTGGCCTCAAGTACTATTAGTATCATGATTATTCCCATTATTGTTTCAATCAAAGATGGGTCAAGTATTCTCATGGCATTGTTTTCCCAGGTCAGTGTAAGATATATAGATGATACGAGCGCCAATAGAGCTAACATAAAGTCAAGAGGTGATACCTTCCCTTTATCTTTTGCACGTAAAGGTATTAGGAGAAAAATTGGAACTATCATAAAGATCCAATGTATTGACCTTTGTGTTAATGCCGAAAACAGGCCAAAGCCTGATGTATACATAGCAAATAACGAACTGCATATTAAAAATATTCGAGCAATTTTTTGTGCTAGGGCTTCACTTAAAATTTTCATTTATATCCCCCTATCTTTATTCTGGAAAGCTGTTAATTTGCCTTAAATATTAGAGACTAGGTGGATTTCATTAATCCACCTAGCTGATTGCAGATACCCTACTGTATAATACCTTTTTCCTTATAATATTTTTCCGCACCTGGATGTAGAGGAATAGGTGCTAATGCAGCATTTTTTAAATCAAGTTGTTTTGCAGATGGATGAGAGGCTTGGATTTTTGCCAGATTCTGCTCTTCGAAGAAAGCTGAAACCATTTTGTATGCCATATCGTCAGATACACTTTTGCTCACTATAACAATATTTGGTGTACCTATCGCCTTAATATCTGAAGATAGCCCATACATATCTTTAGATATGTCAACGGATACATAATATGGATATTTAGTTAATACGCTTGTTAATTTAGCTTCATCAATTGTCAGCATTCTAAAGCCCTTCTTCTGTGCTTCCAATGTCTTTATTGCAGGTGTAGGAAGTGCAGCATAAACTACAGCAGCATCTACCTGCTTATCAGTCATCATTGTTACACCCTCATCGTAGGACACATAGCTTGCATTAATATCAGAAAATTTTATTCCATACTCTTTGCAAAGGTCACTTAAAGCAGTAAGAGCACCGCCGCCTGCAGGACCTACAGCAACTTTCTTACCCTTTAAGTCAGATATGGATTGAATCTTTGAGTTATCCATTACTACAATCTGCATAACACCAGTAGAAAGGCCTGAAAATAAAGTTCTCATATTCTCCATCTTTGCTGGATAGGGTTCAATTCCATTATATCCGTTATACGCAAGATAACTGATTGTGATACCAAGCTCCGTATCTCCATTATTTACCAACTTTACATTTTCGACTCCGCCGCCAGTTGTCTGAACTCTTGCTTGAACACCAATTTTCTGATTATTGATTATATCCGCCATCGCAGCCCCTATTGGATACCATGCCCCACCTGCGCTAGCTGTTGATATAGCAATCTCCTGACTTGTAACTTCAGGAGCAGCAGTAGTTGTGCCATCTGCAGGTTCACTTGGTGCCTTCGGTGTACATCCAACTGTAATAAGAGCTATACATAATATAAAAGTTAATATTAATGTCCATTTCTTAGCTTTTCTCATTATACAATCCCACCTTCTCAATTTTTCATACTGACATTTTACTGGATTTTAGAAATACAAACCTGAGGTTTCCCATCCTCCCCTTTTTTAATGATTATGCGTTTGTCCCAAGTAGGATCGCTTTTTTTATAGTCATCTCTATAATGTGTGCCTCTGCTTTCCTGCCTTGTTAACATAGCCAATGCCATAATCTGCCCGACTATCAGCCGGTTTCTCAATATCAGGCTGTCAGTTTCACTTAAATTTTTTTCGATAAAGCTAAGTACATTGCACAATCCTTGTTCTGTTCGGACAATAGTCATTTCTTTATAATAAAGCTCCTCTGTAGTCTTAAGTATCTGTTCTTGTTTT
>JAUQXG010000501.1 GCA_030834765.1 Lutispora sp. | reverse complement strand
CAGGGCTCTGTAGGAGCGGAACGATACCCTACAGAGCCTCACTCAATCAAAAACCTGGAACCCGGAGCCTGGAGCCTGGCGCCCCCTACCCAAAAGGAATACCCCACACTAATAATCTTTTATCTATGGAGGATTTTTATGAAAAAGTTTATATACATATTTTTATTCATTCTTCTTATTTTCTCTTTTGTAGGCTGCAGCAAGGTTATCCCTTCTAAAGCTGCTTATGATATTCCTCAAGGTGAGGAAATACAAGAAGTTCTTGATAAGATGGCTGCTGCCATTGTAGCCAAGGATATTGATGCATACTCCCGTATGATCACTTCTTCCTGTCCTCAAAAAAGTTTAAATATCAAGAGATTGAGGGAAATCTTTACGAAAACCCCTTTCAGCCGATATTCATATACTATAAAAAAATTAAGTCTTGTTGGCAATGGCATCGCTTGTACAGTAGAATTAGAATCTGAGGAAGCATATGATAAGAAGTCTTCTTATACGGACTCTAAAGAGTATTTTTTTGTCAAAGAAGAAGAGGAATGGAAATTAGCTGATTTTAATTACCATGCTATTGCCAATCCTTCTGTTGTGGTTGGAAGCCAAAGCATTGTGTATAATTCAGCATCAGAGTTAGCTGCATCTCTAAATTCAAAATTATATACAGATATGAATGATATTCAACTATATGGTGATGTGGTCATGGTTGGTGAGCCCTATGAAAATGCCTCTGTCATTAACTTAGAACTTGGAGGTCATACGATGCTTCGAGTCACAGATGAATATCCTGGCCAAGGTAAAGGAGTTGTTCAGGTTCTTTCTGGAATTTATAATTATAGATATGTTATAACCATTCAAGGAAGCAATTCAAGTGCTGCAATCATGGCAGTAGATTTCATGAGTCAATATATGAAAGAAACTCCATATATTCATCCCGGAGTTTATATAATCGAAAATAATGAAATACGTCCAGCCAACCCACTTGAAGTATCTGTGCTTTCAAACTATGACATAAAAAGGGCAGAAGAAAGAATGACAGAAGTGCAAAAAACCATAGAAAAAAATATTGCTGTGATGCAAGAGGAGATTACCGGTGAAAAAGAACAACTGCTAAAACTTCAAAAGAATGCAGGGAATCCTTTTATTGAAGATTTATACACAGCCTTTACTATACCTGATCAAAATATAAAACCCTCCGAAATCGGCAGTATGGGTCTGATAGCCGCTCACTCTATCAATAAGGATTTATGCAAAGCAGCATTTGAATTGCCAGTTGGAGGCAATGAAGGTGCTATATATGCTTTTTCAGATTATGCTTCTAAGAATGTCATGAATGCGGACTCTGCTGGTTATGCTACAGCTTTGCTTCGCCTTTCAGGATTTAGTGAGGATCAAGTATTTAATTCCCTAGATACAAATCACACGATAAACTTTTTTAATATTGGTACCGGCTATCTTTTGAATACTTCTGAAGGGCAAAACACATCCGTGAAAAAGAGCTATCATGCTGAAGAGATAATCGGCCTAGAAAATGATAGTCAATTTGTAAACTATAAAACCTTTACTTCAAACATGACAAAAGACTCTATATCGACCTATGCCGGCATGTTAAATTCTCTTTATGAAAGCAGCAGGGATTTAACGGAAAGTCGGATAAAGAGAAATGAATTCAAAAAAGATGAAAGCATTCAATCTCAGCCATTTACCTATAATACTGATTTTGTTTTCCATATACTTAAAAGCAGTATTTTGGAGGATAGTGCCATACCCCTGTACTCCTCACTTTCTGAAGCAAAAGAACAGTTAAGGACAGTTATGGGAGAGTTTTTATCTATAAAATCTACTCAGTTTCTATATAATGTATCTTCAAAATATCCTGGCAGCCAATATGATTATGGTAGATATGCGGCTGGTCTATTAAATGTGGAGCACCCAAATGTATATGCACAAGCTGCGGAGAAGGCAAAGCTAACTGCAAAGGCTGGGAATGAAATAAAAATAAAAAAAATAGATTACGACTACAGATTAGATGAGATTGTGAAGTTCTTAGATACGATAGATGGCGGAAATGAATCTCAAGGGAAATTTCTGCATCCAGATCTTTGTATTGTAAATAAAAAAGGAAGTCCCAGAGACAAAGCCCTTCTTGCTTTTGGCTTATATTTGAATGTGTTTGGTAAAAATGAAAATATTTATATAGTTTTAGGAAAAGAAAGCGCCTATCTAGCATTTGAGAAAAGTGGAGAATGGAAATTTCTCGATTGCAAAGACAATCATTTAAGAGATTATATTGACGATGATATTTACATGGCATTTAATATGACAGATGTATATAATACAGAAATTGATTTAGGAAAGATACCAGAGTTTCTGAGATAGGAGGAATGTAAAAGTCTCCCTTATTATAGAGAGACTTTACGTATAGATGATTTTATTTTTTCTTTTTTAGAGCTTCTTGTTCTATTTTTATTAATTTATCCCTATCTTTTTTTGACATATGACTCACGGTTTTCTTTAGTTTTTTTCTTTTCCTTCCCAATTGAACAAAGTCTACTATTAAGATTATGATACCCGCCATCATTACTAGGTTCCAATTTACATCAACGCCTAAAAGATAAAAAATTGTGGCTGCCACAAAAAATATAATTGTAGCAAATTCAAATATTGAGTATTTTCCCTGCATATTTGTTTTCATGCTTTTTAGCAGTTTATCCAATTTACACGCCTCCGTTTATTTATATACTACTTCGACATATTGTGAAGTCATAGCAGACAGAACCGCAGTATAAGCGCATCTGAAAGATATCCTTTTTCCTACATAAATTTCTTCTGTACTATTTGTTACATCCAAAATCATGTGATCGCTGCTAGCTCCCAGAATCTCTATTCCTTCTGTCAGCGGTGTTAATGCATCTACCCTCACATCTTGCTTTCCAATGGCTAAAATAGCTCTTTTCATAAACCCTTTATCAATATACACAGGAGCTTGTCCAAAAGCATCAAATCCCATGTCACCTATTGGCATGGAAGGTTTATCTTTAAGCTCTACTACCTCTGCATTCAAAACAAAGCAGTCATTTTCAAAGCCTTCTAAAAATCTTCCATTGGTACTGTCCTCTCCAAATAAGATTGCTTCCCCTATTCTAAGCTGGTTGATATCTTTATGGAGCTTTCCTTGCTCCATCAGTGCCAAAGTACAAGTTGAGCCTCCAGATATGGTATTGAGAGAAAGTTCCAATTGATTATTTATCTTTTCCTTTATGTGGACTAAAATCATTGTATTTTCTACAGATGGCTTTATACTTCCGTAGCAGCCTACATTGGTGCCTACTCCTATGAGTTCAACTCCCTTTAGATTCTTTATCTCTTCAGCCGCTTTTATTGCTTCTTCAGGCAAGACTCCTTCTCGAAGATCGCCTACATCAATCATCAATATTATTTTATGAATTTTGTTTTGCTTCAAGGCTTCTTCGGATATGGCCTTTATTACTTCCAGTTGGGATTGGACACTCATATCTGCATACTTCACAACTGATTCTACTTCACTTATCATCGGTATTCTAATGAGCAGGTATTTTATATCATTTGCTCCTTGCCCTAGTTCCGTCTTTACTCTTTCAATATTTTTCATTCGAGAGTCGGCAAAAAGCTTTATCCCCATTTGCTCTACAGCCTTTATGACCTGAATATCTGCACAAAACCCTTTCGTGACGAATGCAATTTCAATACCATTTTTATCACATTGCTGTTTTAATTTTGCGGCATTTTTTTTTAATTTTTCTAGATGAATCTCTATAAACGGTGCATTCATACAAGTCCCTCCTGCCCAGATTACAAACTTATATCATTATTATATCACAATTTTCTTAAAATTAAAGGAAACATCTTCTATGACTTTGATACTTTTAGATAAAAGATTTATTGCGTAAAAGCTATTTAATCTAATATATAGGAAGCTAAACATTCCCAATGTTATATATTGAATGTTTTTAGTGTTTTTTAAAGGATTTTGCCTTGATTCCAGACTTTTTTTATGCTACTATTAAATAGGATAACATAAATCGTTGATTATTCTATTTCAAATTATGGAGGTGGTTAATGTGGATGCAGGGCCTGGGAATTTAAGAAATATATCATTTGAATGCATTTCGCATTCTCCAAATATTTTGAAAGCGGGTAATAATGATGATAGAAATATACAAATCAATAGATGGCAGCCTAGAGATCCTGGATCACTTTGAAGAAGGTGTATGGGTTAATCTTGTGAACCCTTCTGAAGAAGAAACATTAAAAGCCAGTGAAGGTCTAGAGCTTGAGATCGATGCATTAAAGGCAGCCTTAGATGAAGAGGAAACCTCAAGAATTGAGTATGAGGACAATTATACCCTCATCGTCGTCGACGTTCCTTTTGTAGATACAGATAGCACGCCTAGCGTTTATATGACCATACCACTGGGTATTATTCTCAATCATAAAAGCATCACAACAGTATGCTTAAGAGAAACTTCAGTAACAAGGGATTTTATTGATAATAAAGTGAAGACTTTTTTTACTTATAAAAAAAGTCGCTTTATCCTTCAAATACTTTTTAAAAATGCAACTAGATTTTTGCAGTATCTTAGACAAATCGATAAACAAACCAATGTAATCGAAGCAGAATTGCACAAGTCCATGAAAAACAAAGAATTGATACAGCTTTTGGCTCTGGAGAAAAGTCTTGTTTACTTCTCTACTTCACTGAAAGCCAATGAGTCTGTTTTGGAAAAAATGCTTCGTGCAGAGTATATAAAGCAATATCCAGAGGATCAAGATCTTTTGGAGGATGTAATCATAGAAAATAAACAGGCCATGGAAATGGCTAAAATATATAGCAATGTATTGAGCGGAACAATGGATGCTTTTGCTTCTGTTATTTCCAACAACGTGAATACCGTAATGAAGTTTTTGGCTTCCATAACAATTGTGCTTTCCATTCCAACCATGATAGCAAGTTTCTTTGGAATGAATGTACCAATGCCAGCATCTATTTCGCAAAATCCATTTGCTCTTCCAATCATATTCGGAATATCCTTTGGAATATGCGGCATCGCAGCGATATTTATGGCAAAGAGGAAGATGTTCTAGTGACTGGTGTCACTAGGACATCTTTGTCTTTGTCTTTCGTGATTGCCATTCACATGCAATCCATATGATGATGGGCAATATCACTTGGAATGGGAAGGCATAATATAACCAGAAATTAGTTACCCAGTCAAACATCTCCATTGTACTATCATAGACTAAATAAGATAAATTCAGCATAAGAAGTCCTATGGGTGTTACGATTTTTCTGTAGTCCTTTAATTTAAATATTTTTGTAATGCCAATACATGCTGCTAATAAGCATATGCATATTTTTATAAATACTGCTATTAAGAATATGATGGCTACTACAATCTCAAGCCTCTGTAAAAAGGTCCCTATATCTATCCTTGCTATCGCTGCATAAGATGGAAAATAAAGAAGTTTTAGTTGATTAGACCCTAGAACCGCTACATTTCTTATTAAAACATACATTATTGTAACCCCACTTATAAGAAGCCCTGAGAAATAAACTTTATATGCAGATTTGCTATTCTTTAGGGACCCAAATACACTCAAAAACACCACAGCCTCACCAAAGGGAAATGCAAATGCAGAGAAAGCTCCATCTATAACAGGAGCTATACCATTATATAAAACAGGTATGATATTTTCAAGCTTCATCTCAGGTATAACAAGGAAAGCAAATATGATAAGCAGCCCAAACAAAACTAATGCAAATAATTCAGCCCAGCGTCCCAAAACCTCAATGCCTAGTTTCACCCCCCATATACAAATAAATATAAACATAGCCATTGGCATTATGATAGGTGTCGCAGTAAGGGCCAAAACATTTATAAACTCCCCGTAATTTCTAAGTACTAAAGCCCCAAGGTGAAAGGCAAACCAAATATGTAGAAGCCCCATAGCCTTACCCATTAGTTTTCCTAAAACCTGTTCCGATATTTCGAAAATATCTTTTTCAGGAAAAAGAGAAAGAATCCTAGAGTAGATGAGATATATTGGGATTGTTATGATTACGCCTAATATGATACTTATCCACATATCATTTTCTGCTTGAGCTGCTGTACCAAGAATAAGGGTGCTTCCTATTAAAAACACAGTTACAAGAGTCGCAGCTTGTTTGTCTGAAATAACTTCTTTACTCAAATTCTTTACCTCCATCCAAGAAGCATCGATAAAATGGCTTCTATTCCTTTTGCCGGATTAGGAACTTTTATTTTCATGCCTAAAAGTAAGCTAATAACAAAAGAACCTAAAAATAAAAAGCCATATACAAAAATACCGTTCTCCTTTTTTTTTAACATAGGATACCATTCTATTACCCCAATCAGAATATAAGCTGATATGATAACAATAATGTTAATAATAATATTAATCATCTACCTTTAATGGTTTTTTTAGTGTAGCACTGCCTTTTATATAAAAATCTACATTTATTTCTGTTTCAACCTTTACAAAGATATCTTCCCATTTATCCTCTATTTTTCTCCACAACTTTGGTTCCTTGTCTTTTACATGCTTTCCAAAACCAAACACATCGCTTTTATATTCTTTTTGTACCTTTTCTATCAATTTCTTCACGTCATTCTCCAGCTGCCTCTTGGCTGCCTCTTTTAGCCGCGCTTGTCCTTCTTTGCTTATTACATCCATTGTCGTGCTTATTTCAGCTATGGAAACTTCAGGCTTTATATCAATTTTCATTATGATATTGTCATTTACCACAATAGGTTTTACAGTTGTTCTATTTCCAAATATTTCTAAGGTTACAATTGTTTTTTCATCGCCAAGATCTTTAACGATATATAAACCACCCTCTATTAAATTTTCAATAAATAATAATGTTTTGGTTTCATCCTGGCCTAGTATGCCCACCATTTTATCCTGCTTAAACAACACTGTATCCAAAACGATGATGTCAACTTCATTTCCTTGCTTTGATACTTTGAGTGAAGGTAGGGAAGGGTTTATCGTCACGCTGCTCATTTCATTAACAAATTCATAAATTTTTTTCTTAGGAAATCGAGGCAAGGTCTTTTGTGCCCTGAATACTGAATCAAGCTGCAAACAAATGCTGCTTTCCAGCTTTGATTGACCTTTTAAAATTTCGCCTGCAGTAGCTTCCTCAGATACTACAAGCCACATATCCTCTCTTGTCTCCTGATCTCTCGATACCCAATCAAGTACGGATAGTATATCTGTAGCTGCGATTTCATGACTTACTATTACTACTTTTGAATGACTCCAATACAGTCTTCTTCCCACTGAGGCTATCAAATGTCTGACAGCATGGAATACTGTATCTCCTGTTGCTTCTATTGTCACTGACTCCTGTTTGTTTTGTTCTTGGCCTCCTCTAGGGTTTATGACTTCTGCTGTCACCCGAAACTGATCTCCGTTCACCTTATCAACTGCCATGCCCATTACGATTGCCATCTGCTCAACTTCTCTATAATTCCAGCAAGCTGAAACCAAGATACAATTCAAAATTAATATCATCAAAAGAAGTACCCGTTTCATGATTTTCATTGATCTCC
>JAUQXG010000500.1 GCA_030834765.1 Lutispora sp. | reverse complement strand
CTTGTGAAAGGCAAGACTATCGAAGAAGCATTAGAAATCACAAATACAGCAGTTGTAGAAGCATTAGATGGACTGCCTCCTGCAAAACTACACTGTTCAGTCCTAGCGGAAGAAGCAATAAAAGCAGCAATTGAAGATTATAAAAAAAATCATAAAAAATAAGAAATATTATAATAATAACGGTAGAATAAATTCTACCGTTTTATTTTATATAGGCTTTAAATTAAATATAATATGTTTTTCAAATTTGGTAATAATATAAATAATCACATGTTTGGAGGTGGCTATATGGATCATAATATCATAAATACTAGAGATTGTATTCAAAGAGCTTGGACAAATACTATGGAATTAGTAAGAGACTTTGAAATGTATTCAAAAGAAATTGATAATAAAGAAGTTGCAGATATATTTAAAAAGTATGCAGAAGAGCAAGGAAGCCAAGCAAGTCAATTAAGGAAGTTATTTAATGATTATGATAACAGGTAAAACCTCACAAGGTTTTACCTGTTATTTTTATTAATGCATTTTATTACTAACATGATTTTAAGGTTTGTAACAAAAGCTAAGAAAAACAAAAGATTTGAGGGATATTATGATTAGAGGAAGTGATTTGCTAGATTTACCTATATTTGATAATAAAGAAACTAAGAAATTAGCATATTTAAAGTCATTTTTGCTGAATCTATATACAAGAAAGATAGAAGCTTTAACTGTCAAGAAGAATATGCTTCTAAACAATATAATTTATATTCCAGTTTATAATATTAGCCAAATATCTAGTGATAAGATTATTATAAGGCTTGATACTATTAACAAATCTAGTAAGTATAACATTGATTTAAGCCAATATGTTGATTATCAGCAAATAATAAATAAGACTATCATAGGTTATGATGAAAGTATATTAGGTATTGTGAGAGATATTTGGATTAATGAAATAACCTGGGAATATTTAGCTTATGAGATATCAGAAGGATATTTTGATGACTTTATGAGTGGAAGAAAATTAATGTACAGTAATCAAGAATATAGGATAGAAGAAAATAATCTTCAATTATCCGAAAATTTAATTGTTGCATCATATGATAACTTTTTATTAGATAAATTCTGAAAGGATGGTAGATATTATGAAATTCTCAAGAGGATTATTGACAGGCGGAATATTAGGGGCTGTGGCAGGGATGATGATACTTCCAAATCTAAGCAAAGGGACTAGAAATCAAATTAATAAAACCAGCAATATGATTATGGATAAAACAACAGGTTTAATGAATGAAATGAAAATAAAATAAGATTTTGAAGGAATGGAGTCGGAGAAAACCATTGAAATCTTTTTCCGACTCGACTAATTTTAGGTGATGAAAAATGACAAAAAGAAAAATATTTTACATAATATTAGGTTTAATCATTATAACCATCATTTTTATAAATAAAAGCTTAATTAGTGATATCATAAGTCCATTTATTATATCATTAATTATAGCATATCTATTTAACCCATTAGTTATTCTATTACAGAATAAAGGCTTCAAAAGAACATATTCTGTAATATTCGTATTTCTTATTTCTTTTTTTCTGATTTTGATGTTTTGCTTGATATTTATACCTAGAATAATGAAGGATATATATGTTTTGGTAGAAAACATCCCAATGTATTCCACTCAAATATCAAATGAGTTAATAAATTTAGAAATAAGGCTTTTAAATAGTAATATGCCAAATGGTATAAAGCAAATTATATATAATAATATTGCAATTGTAGAAAATTTAATAATCAGTTTTCTTCAAAAATCA
>JAUQXG010000499.1 GCA_030834765.1 Lutispora sp. | reverse complement strand
TATAAATTCAAAACAAAAACTTGTATTGCCAGGCAATCTTTTAGTGGGATGACCATTTAATCTTGTATAAGGGATCTTTTCAAGTACTGTATGAATAAGCCTATCTCTCATCTTGATAAGTCTATCATTATGTTTTTCCATATTCATTGCCGCAATAGAAATAGCTTTACCTAGTCCTACTATTCCAGGTACATTTTCAGTTCCAGCTCTTCTATTTCGTTCTTGGGCACCACCATGGATCAAATTCGAAACTTTGATGCCTTTTCTTATATACAAAGCGCCTATTCCTTTTGGTCCATAAAATTTATGAGCGGAAAGTGATAATAGGTCTATATTTTGCTCTTTTACATTTATATTTACATTTCCTACAGCTTGAACTGCATCTGTATGAAAGTATATCCCTTTGGCTTTTGCAATTTTCCCGATTTCAGGAATTGGTTGTATCGTTCCTATTTCATTATTTGCATACATGATTGATATTAATATGGTTTTATCTGTAATAGCATTTGAAACATCTTCTAAAGAGACCATACCAAATTCATCTACAGGAAGATACGTTACTTCAAAGCCTGCTTTTTCTAATTGTTCACAAGTATGAAGTATAGCATGATGTTCGATTGTCGTAGTAATGATGTGGTTTCCTTTATTTTTATATGAATTTGCAATACCTTTTATTGCCCAATTGTCTGCTTCCGAACCACCAGCAGTAAAATAAATTTCTTCAGGCAGAGCACCTAGTGCGTTAGCAACTTGTTCTCTGGCAGCATCAATGGATTTCTTTACTTCACGTCCAAATTGATGAACACTGGAAGGGTTTCCAAAGTGCTCTGTAAAAAACGGCAACATTTCTGTAAGAACTTCTTTGCTGGTATATGTAGTTGCCGCATGATCCATGTATACTCTTTTTTTATCCATTTTTATTATCTCCCTTTTCTTTTTCGTTTAGTTTATCATAATCATTTATCATATCTTGAAGTGTAATTCCATCAATTACATTGTCTATACCAACCATAATCTTTTCCCATATAAGCCTAGTTGCGCAGTAATCAGCTTTTGAACATTCTGTCTCCTCTCCTCCAACACATTCAGATGGAGCTAATGAACCTTCTAGAGGCCGAATGACTTCCCCAACTGTTATCAATGATGGCTCCCTTGAGAGTTCATAACCTCCCTGTGCACCTCTTATACTATTTACAAGTCCTGCCTTCTTCAGTTGGGACATTAATTGTTCTAAATAAGTATCTGATAAATCAAGTTTATTTGCGATATCCTTCAATGACATCGTACCTTTTTCATAACTTAAAGCTAATTGAAAAATCATTTTTAAGCCATACCGACCTTTAGTTGAAAGTATCATATTAACACCTCTTTAATTCCTACTATATAACTAGGATATGAATAAAGAATATCATATCCTTTTTTTACTGTCAATATTATTTTCTACTATTTTACTAGGAATTAAACATTTCTTTTAAATTGGTTCCATATATGTCTTCAAAAAGTATCATAAATGAATCAATTAAGTAGTGATAGCCATATTCAATTTTGAGTTTATCTCCTAGACTCAAAATTGTGGAAATATTATAATCTTCATCGATGTAATTTATATCCATTGGGCTTTTTAGTGGCATATTATTCTTATATCTATATATCAATTCATTTAAAAGTTTTTTATAGTTATTTATTATAATGTCATACTTCGTATCCTCACATAATACTTTGGCTTCACCGATTATATCATTTATCCACTCTTTATTTATAGAAGTAAGCTTAACGAAATATAGAAGCATAATATCTATAGAATCATATTTGCGACAAAAATAAAGAATGTTCTTTATTCCATTATCCTGGGAATTTATAGGGTGCTCTTGGTGTATGCTGATTAAATCATTATTATAAATAAAATTGCAATTATTCTTATATAGTCTATAGCCTAAATCATAATCCTCGCATCCCCATCCTACATATTTCTCATCAAACATACCCACTTCTATAAGTTTTTCTCTAGATACCGAAGTATTGTTTGTTATAAAAAATCTCCAAGGTAAATTATAATCCATAAGATTATTGCCAAACTTGGAGATGATTTTGTCAAAAACTCCTTTTTTAGGATTTAATTCAAAGCTATATTTATAGAATTTATCGTTATTAATTTCTTCTTTCGTTAATAATGGATATTTATTTGATGTTAACTCTATATTCTTAAAGTACTTATTTTTGATTTCTACAAACTTTGCTTTCTGGTCTTGATTAAAGTCATCATAGTAATATGAAAATATCTTTGTCCAACTTGGACCACAAATTACCGAATTTTTATCTGTATGGGAATTTATATGTTCCATAACATAGTCTTTACTGGCAATCATGTCGCTATCATGAAATATTATTATTCTGCCTTTCGCATTTTCTATAGCCCTATTCCTTGCATAAGCTCTTCCTTTATTATTTTGTATAGTTATAAGTTTAAGATTGAAGTTCGGATTAAAATTCATAATCATGTTTTGAGTATTATCAGAAGATCCATCATCTGTAACAATTACTTCAAATTCACTTTTATCACAGGTCTGATTATTTATAGATATTAAATTGTTGTACAATCTTTCACATGAATTAAATGCAGGTATGATTAAGCTAGCATCCATATAGATTACTCTCCTAACAGGTTCATAAGGGGTTAGTTAACTAACCCCTTATAACACAATTTATATCATTTAAAATTTCTTCAAGGTTAAGGTGTCTTAATAGAGCAGCCTGCTCTATGGTTTTTATTGAATAACCGCCTCAACCGCAATTTGAAGATGCAATGTGATACTTCTTGAAAACTTTAAGAGTTTTTGGATTTTCTTTAATAACGGTTTTTATTATCATTTCTCTAGTAATCATTTAATCACCTTAATTTAGGCATTTTCTTTCAGCGTTAAGAATTCATTATTTAGTTAGGTCTTTAAGCTATATTTCTGGATATACATCTATAAGCTGTGGTGGATTAAAGTCTGGGAATGGAAATTCAATTTCATTATCAAATATCTCACAGAAATTTTCATCAATATCTTCTTCTATTTCTTCAACAAAGCAATATCCAAGTACTGGTACACATAATTGTACTTCTGTATCAAATTTTACAACTAAGAAAGCCCCTAAGCTAGTTTCAAGTCTATTTTCACATGAAGTGTTGTTTTCTTCATCAATAACGGCTTCTATCATGCATTGTAACTCAAATCTTCCTTCTTCAAGGAAGTGCAGCAATCTTTCAAAATCTGAATCACTAATACTATTAGGCTCATCATATGTTCTTCTTACACTAAAGTTTATGCATAGCGTTTCATCAGGTCCTATAGCGAAGTTGCAGTTTTCAGGTACACATACAGGTCTCATTCTAATAAGGTTTCCTGCCTCGTCTTTTCCAAAAACTTGACAGCAGCATTTTCCGCTGACTCTTAATCTTTGTACTTCAATAACTCCACTTGAATTTCT
>JAUQXG010000498.1 GCA_030834765.1 Lutispora sp. | reverse complement strand
ACCGTTGACTTTAAATTCATATTCATTGATGTCTATATTTAAAGCATTTGATAAGCTCCCTAGATCTTTGATGTTCTGTATGATTACTTCATCATTTTCTTTTATCTCATCTTCATGATGAGCCACTCTTGAATTTATTTTAATAATAGGTCCTATTTCACATTTCTCACCATTCATTGATATTGAGATAGCTTTTGCACTTTCTAAATAATCATTGATTAAGGCCGTCGCATCTTTTCCGTCCTTAGCCGATTCAATCAATAAGGAGTCCCCATTTCCGATTATATGATCCAAAGATGCCTTGCTACCATTTACAAATATCCTTGCAGCATCTCCAAGGTCGCCTCTTCGCAATTCGTCTTTTCCATTCAACTTAAATTTCAACGAATTTCCTCGATGTCCTATTAGTTTTCTCGGATTAAAGCCGATCACAGCAAGTACATCTGCTATTGTCAACACTTTTGAATTAAGAAGCTTTACCAACTTTTCATTTACGCTCACATGAATAAAATCTTGCTGACGATTCATGTGTGCAGTAACACCGATTCCTATAGGTGTTATAAATTCAGGTCCTATAAGCTTTTTACCTTTCATCTCTATATCCTTTATTATCGTTGTGTTTCTGATTCCCACTCTTTCTACTGGTAATTCAAGTAATTGAGCTATGTATGAAGAAAGTGCAGGTATTTGGCTGCCTCCTCCTACTAAAAATACGGCGCTTGGAGCCTTGCTGTTGTATTCAAGTATTTTGCTTGTAATCTCTTCTGCGAGGTTTTTAATAGCTGGTTTTAAAGCTTCTAAAATATCCATGGTCGCAACTTCTTGTTCCATTCCCATTATATCTTTAAATTTTTGAGTATCTTTCTTTATTAAATTAACTTTCACCCGTTCTGCCGTATCAAAATCTAACAAATATTGTTCTGCTAACTTTTCAGTTATTTCATCACCAGCAATAGGAACCATGCCAAAAGCGAAAACGGTTCCATCCTTTGTAAGCGCTATATCTGAAGTACCCGCCCCAATATCTACAAGAGCAATATTTAACAATCGCAGATTGTTTTGAATTGAGACATTCATTGCAGCGATGGGCTCTAAGGTAAGGCTGGCAACTTCCAAATCTGCCTTTGCAACTACAGCATATAGTCCATCTACTACTACCCTAGGCAAAAATGTCGCTAATACTTCTACGCCAATCTTCTTTCCTTTTTGCCCTACTAGGTTTCCTATGACTCCACCATTTAAATAATAATTTACAACAGCATATCCAGCACAGTAATATATGGTTTCTTGATCTTTTTGGATTTGTTCCATATCCTTTTGCGCTTGCTGTATTCCCTCTATTTCAAGAGTACTAATAATTTCTTTATCCACTTCTAATATTGGATCAATTTCTCTTTCTACAAAAGCTTTGCATGTTGTCAATGCTCTTCCAGCTGCAGCTACAGACACTTTTGATAATTTAATATCTAATTTCTTTTCAAGTCTTTCTTTTACTCTCTTTACAGCTCTTGCTACAAGTTCAATATCATGAACTTGCCCATCATACATAGCCCTTTCTTTATGTGCTTCAACTTCTGAAGCTAAAATCTTAAACTTTGCTCCATCATGTTTACCGACTATTCCTACCACAGTTCTTGTCCCAATGTCCATTGCGAATATTAATTCTTCATGTACCATTTATTTCACCCTTATAACAAATACTTTGACAAAAAATAATTATTATTTTAATATTCTATAATAAAGTGATTTATCCTTCAATTTGTTTTTATCAAATTCTATTTTGATAAAATATTCTAATATAAGAAAGGAATGTAGCATGATAGATTTATTAAAATCATGTACGCTTTGTCCGAACTTCTGCAAAGCCAATAGGTTAAATGGTGAGAATGGAATTTGTGGAGCATTAGAACAGGTACGTGTAGCAAAGGCATTTTTGCATCAATGGGAAGAACCCTGTATTAGTGGCGACATTGGCTCAGGCACAGTTTTTTTTAGTGGGTGCACCATGAAGTGCGTTTTTTGTCAAAATTATAAGATAAGCCAAGAAATGCATGGAAGAAATATTTCTGTCACTAGATTGTCAGAGATATTCTTAGAACTGCAAAATCAAGGTGCATGCAATATCAATCTTGTATCTCCCACTCCTTATGTGCTTCATATAACAGAAGCTGTTGCTTTAGCAAGAAAGTCAGGTCTTTGCATCCCAATCATTTATAATACAAATGGTTATGAGACGATTGAAACTATAAACCTTCTAAAAGGAACTATCGATATTTATCTCCCTGATATAAAATATTTTTTCAATTCAACGTCTACTAAATATTCTTTGTGTGAAAACTACTTTTCTTTTGCCTCCCAAACAATATTGGAAATGGTAAAACAAGTCGGTTTTCCTGAATTTGATGAAAATGGAATGCTATTAAAAGGAGTTTTAATTAGGCATATGCTTTTACCTGGAATGTTTGAAGAATCAAAAAAACTTCTTAAATGGGTAAAAGAAAATATAGGAAATAAAATATACATAAGCTTAATGTGTCAATATACTCCAATGTATAAGGCTAAGAATTTAGATGATCTAAATAAAAAAATAGAAGAAGTAGAATATGAAGCTTTAATAGATTACTTTTTTGAAATAGGATTAGAAAATGGATTTGTGCAAGAAAATAATTCAGCTGATGAATCTTATGTTCCTGACTTCGATCTTTCTGGCATATGATATTTTTAATAAATCTACTACTATTTACAAGTTTATAAATTCATAAAAATCATAACATATATAAAGGAAACATAACTTTTATATTTGAAAGGAGTGGGTTCGCCAATGCGTAGAAACTCTAAAAGAATAATGGCTTTAGGCGCTTTAAGTGCCTTAGCTGGTTTAATGCTTATTCCGGTGGTCAATACAAAAACACGCAGGAAAATGATGAGAGTGGGCAGAACCGCCTACTTTAGAGCATCAGATTTGTTCAGCGATATCAAGGATATGACAAAATAATAACTTTACATCTTAACAGCTTACAAAAAGGAATAACATGATTCATTTTCTAAAAAAGAAAACAATTATGTCATTCCTTTTTGTGTGTCAAATTAATATAATCCTCTTTTAAAATTCCCATGATGATCTCATCATAATATATCCCATCAATAAATGCTGATTTTCTGGTTTTGCCTTCATC
>JAUQXG010000497.1 GCA_030834765.1 Lutispora sp. | reverse complement strand
ACGGAAACAGAAATACTCATACAAGATGCAATTAAAAAGGTGATAAAAGACAGAACTACAATCGTTATAGCCCATAGACTTTCAACGATTCAGCATGCAGACAAAATAATAGTAATGCATAAAGGTAAAATCAGAGAAATGGGCACTCATCAGGAGCTATTGGAACAAAAAGGAATGTATCATGATCTTTATTTATTGCAATACAAAGAATAGAAGCAGAATGCTTTTAGCTTTGCAGAAAAAGGCTTGATATTTTAATTTACTCCATGCTGAATTATCATCATAGCACATCTATTTATTACTGACACTAAATCTTTCTAACAATATTGAAAGCGATCTACCATTCAAGCTTATCTTAAGTATGTTTGATAAATCGCTTTCAAGCTTATCCATGCTATTAGCCTAAATTACAAGTCGCAAATCTTTCTATTGTCTTATCTGAAATGATTGCGCTGATATCTTTCCCTAAATTTTCTAAGATAATGTCATCAAAATCCTTGTAATCTATATCTCTTATATCATTGTAAATATGATTATACAGATATTCTGAGAATGTACTGGCTCTTATAATGACGATAGGAGAATCTTTAATATCTCTTATGGTAGCAGGCACATATCTTGGTGTTATTACAATTGTATATTCACCACCGATTTCTTCTCTATGCTCTCTTAACCGGCCTGCATTAATTCCAAGGAGCTTCTTATTAGTGGATTTGGACTCAACTGCAAACTTCTTGTTCCTGCTTCTTCCTAAATATACACATTCAATATCGGTATGTCCCGCTCCACCGATGCCATTTGCCTCAACATTATAAAACATGTTAAAGCCATCAATCAAAACACTTTCAAATAAATAAGCTGTTTCATTTTCCGGATTATTGGCATATTCATCTATGCGTTTAGGCAGTTCTAATAATTTACTCAGCCTATCAGACTCTCCAATTTCCTTTAATAATATTTCAGGATAAAAGCTATAAATTTCTTTTATGACATCAATTTTTAATCTCTCAGGATCATCCAATCTCAGAGGTTCTTCTGCAAAACCATATGATACTAATAGCTTCTTCGTTAAATCAACTAAATCTTGTTTTAATTCCACATACCCTCTTGTTGCAGAGCGAGCAGTTGGCTTGCTCTTGCTATTGGTTTTCATAGGATGAAACAACTTGCATATTAGCTCACCAGAATGATAGTCCCAGATATTTGCCATAGACAATAATTTTTGAGTGAAGTATTCCCATTCGTGAACGGTATTCACATATGTATGCTCATCCTTTTTCATCAATTCTGCCAAAGTTTTGGTATTCAACTGTCGCAGCTTTAGCAACTCAATAATTAAGGTTTCGTATGACTCGTAGGTTATCTTTTTTAAGAATGCAATGACATACTCCACTTCAAAGTTATATAGTTTTCCATCAAGCCTATGATCTGTCAATAATTTTAATATAAGTCTAAATGGATATAACTGAAATGACTTATCTGTACTACTGCCAGGATGTTGAAATTGCATAGCAAATAGCATCGTTAGAAATATTTTTTTAAGCTTTTCTTCAGCATGAATGTGTTTTAAGAATAAGTTTCCCAAAGGACTGAACATGAATCTCTTTTTCCCATCAATCCTTTGCTCATATCCAAACATCCAATATTCTAATGTGTTAATCCTATGATTAATAGAATCTAAAGGCCTTTCTTCTGGATTCCGAGTCTTATAAAGGTTTAAAGCTGCTAATCGGTCACTCATTCTTCTGCGTTCTTCAACGGAAATGTCGGCCTTACAACTATTTTTAACATCTAACGCCACAGCCTTAACTAATTCAAAATTGCAAGTATGTTTATATAATATCCACTTTTTTCTTTCAACCATAATTGACATAGCTATTCATCCGCTCCAATCTTTTCAAGGATTTTCATCATTAAACGTGGAGGTATAGATTCGCCAATTATGGTCCTAATAAATGTATCAGATGCCCCTTGAGGGAAGTTTGGGTTCTCTGGTATAGAAGACACTATAAAAGTCTCAAGTAAAGTTAATACTCTTGCATCTGAATAGGTACCGTCAGGCAGCTTCTTACCTGGATGCACATTATTATGGGAACTTATACTTCCACTAAATGTAGTTCTTGTGGGTGCAGCAGAATCCCAATCCATTCTTTTAAAAGTATTATGAAATCCTTTTATCCTTTCGCCATTTTCTTTTTTAGGATAATAAATCTCGTTTCCAATAGCACTTTTCCCAGTGGGCGTATGCTTCAGTGCCTCAATGGCTCTATCATTATGCACTTTTGCGAAATGCCAAGGAATATCGGATTTTTCACCTGATTCTAAAGATGGTAAATGCCCTATTGCTTCTTTCAAGTTTATTTCTTGTTCAGATTTTGGCCAAGGCCATTTAAGGTGCTTTTTAAACATTTTTATAATTGCTCGTGGCCTAGATTGGCAAACCCCGTAATCTTTAGCATTCAGCACATCTATCTCAATGTTATACTTTTCAGCATATTTGTTATTTAATATATCTCCTAAAAGCAAATAATCATTTTTATATGGAAAATACATTTGAATAAAATTAGGTACATTTTCAATTAATATGTAATCAAAATCACTTTTGTCTATTATATCAAACACTTCTACTATCAGAAAATTCCTATTATCCTTTTCATAGTGCAATTGCAGCTTATTTTTCCCTAAAGTACTAAGCCCTTGACAAGGCGGTGTAGCAATAAGCAGTTTCACATCATCTGCTATACAAGAAAGTATTTTTTCTTTTATTTCATCTAAACGAATATCACCGCAAATTATTTTTGTATCTGGATACAAATGAGCATAACAATCACACCTTGCTTTTAATAGTTCATTCGCAGCAACTACTTCTATACCAATATCTTTAAGAAGCATTTCCCCAATACCAGCACTAGAAAATAATGAGATTGCCTTCAATCTATCTTTCATCCTATTTCCTCCACAATTTTCTTTAACATCAATGGCGGCAGCGATTCTCCAATGCATTGTCTTATTAGTATCTCAGGGGTACCATCAGGTATTTTCCAATCCCTAGGCAACGAATTTAAAATCATCAATTCAAAGGGAGTAAGGACTCTTGCATCAGAATAGGTCCCATCGTTCAGCAATCTCCCAGGATGTACATTCCTTTGAGAACTAATCGCATCATTCCGAATTGTAATCGTTGGAGACGGCTCATCCCACTTAATCCTTCTATAACTGGATTCGTACCCTTTTATCTTAGTCCCATCACTTTTCTGTGGATAATACTTTTCATTAGAAAAAGCAGATTTGCCAGTGGGCGTATTTTTCATCCACAAAATATGACGTTTATCATGATTTCGTGCAAAATGCCATTTTATGTTAGAGCTTTCTCCTGCTTCAAGAGAAGGCAGATCTCCAATGGCATCTTTCACAGTTATCTTCTGGCTAATCTTTTGCGGCCATATCCATTGTTTTTCTTTTAAGTGCATCTTAATCATGGCTCTATTACGAGTTTGCGGTACTCCATAGTCCGATGCATCTAATATTTTATATTCAATTAAGTATTTGTTTCCAAATTCCGATTCTAATATATCATCAACAGTCATTAACTTATTTTTATAATATATGGATAATTTTAATAATGCTGGAACATTTTCTATCAATACATAGGCAGGATTTAATATTTGTATAGCCTTTACTACATATGTAAAGAGATAGTTGCGTTCATCTTTAGACATGGTTTTATTGCAACGATTTTTTCCTGCGATACTCATTCCTTGGCAAGGGGGTGAAGCAATCAAAAATTCTGTTTTATAATTTGTAGCAGACATGAGCTCATTAAAAATCAATTCATCAGTAATATCTCCACAAATCATATTTGAATCAGGATATATGGATTTATATAATTGCGCTCTTCGTGGAATAATTTCATTAGCTGCACTGATTTCTATTCCACAATCTTCTAAAAAGGTTTCCCCAATACCAGCACCGGAAAACAAAGAAATTCCTTTCATAAATACCCTCCATTATTGAACAACATCCATCACATCACCAATATTACAACTTAAAACTCTACAAATTTTAACCATAACCTCCATACTAACAAGCTCGTCCTTGCTAAGTTTTGATAATGTTGTTGTTCCAATGCCAGTAGCCTCCTTTAATTGTGTCTTATTCATTTTTTTGTCAATGAGGATTTTCCACAATTTATTATAACTAATAAGCATTTTTAACACTCCAATTATGTTTTTCTTAGTATAACATAGCATACGATATATTGAAATAATTGTTTGTAATATTAAATTAATTATCCGCGATATGGGATATAGGTAGAAGACTCATACTTATATCAATAGAGAAGGAAGTTTCGCAGAATTACTAGTATTACAAATGATATTAGTAATTTTGCAAATATCTATGTATAAAACTATGGTTTTTTTCCCATAATATTATTGTACCTACAAAAGATAAAATGATACCCCACTAAAGCACAAATTATAGCAAACTGCCCTTCCCCCGGGGCTTTTTGCATTTTTTGCAGGTAATCAATAAAGGCAGCAATGCACGAGAAAATCTTCT
>JAUQXG010000496.1 GCA_030834765.1 Lutispora sp. | reverse complement strand
CATAAGCATCTTTATAGCAAATTCATCTATATCTTCAGTGAAATATAAAATTTCAAAGCCTTTATCCGCTACAAGCTCAGTTTGCGGCAGTTTCTCTATTCTTTCATTTGACTCACCTGAAGCATAATAAATATACTTTTGCTCCTGAGGCATTCTATCAATATATTCATCTAAGGTCACAAGATTCTTTTCTTTAGAAGAATAAAACATCAAAAGCTCTTGTAGTGTTTCCTTTTCATTGCCAAAGTTTTCATATACGCCATATTTTAATTGTCTTCCAAAGGATTTATAAAATGTTAAATATTTATCTCTATCTGCTTTCAATATATTTAAAAGTTCGTTTTTTATTTTTGTTTTAATGTTTTTAGCGATAAGCTTTAACTGTCTGTCATGTTGAAGAATTTCTCTTGACACATTTAAAGACAGATCTTCTGAATCTACCATACCTTTCACAAAGCTGAAATAATCAGGAAGCAGCTCCTTGCATTTGTTCATGATCAGTATGCCATTTGAGTAAAGCTCTAAGCCCTTTTCATATTCTTTTGTATAATAATCGAAAGGAATATTTTCAGGTATATATAAAATCGCATTGTAGCTTACGGCACCATCCACACTGATGTGAATATGTTTTATGGGTTTATCAAAGCCATAGTGCTTTTCAAAGTAGAAATGTTCATAATCGTCAGGGGTCAACTCGTTTTTATTTTTTTTCCATATTGGTACCATGTGGTTCAATGTCTCTTCTTCAGTATGCTCTTCATATTCATTTTCCTTGCCTTCTTTTGGCAGGCTTTTTGTGATATCCATTTTAATTGGATATTTTATGAAGTCAGAGTATTTTTTTACGATCTGTTTTAATCTATACTCCTCTAAGTATTCATCATAGTTTTCTTCCTCTGAATTTTCCTTGATTTTTAGGATAATATCAGTTCCAATACTGTCTTTTGCTGCTTCCTCTATGATATACCCGTCTGCTCCTTCTGACTCCCACTTATAAGCCTGATCGCTTCCCAATGCTTTACTTATTACAGTGACTGTATCGGACACCATGAATGCTGAATAAAAGCCAACTCCAAATTGACCGATAATATCATAGCCGTCTTTTAATTCATTTTCTTTTTTAAAGTTTAAGGAACCACTTTTAGCGATAGTACCCAGATTGCCTTCAAGCTCCTCTTTTGTCATGCCAATCCCAGTATCGCTGATCTTTAATGTCCTTGTACTTTTATCAACAGTTATCCTTATGTAATAGCTGTCTTTGTCAAAGCTCAACGCTTCATCCGTTAATGCCCTATAATATATTTTGTCGATTGCATCACTGGAATTAGAAATAAGCTCTCTTAAAAATATTTCCTTATGAGTATAAATAGAGTTGATCATCATATCCAGCAGTTTTCTGGATTCGGCTTTGAATTGTTTTTTTGTCAATGGTATTCTCCTCCCTAGTATAAGCTTTTCGTTAGCACTCATATGAAGAGAGTGCTAATTTCTATATATCATTTTTTGTTTTCATTGTCAATGATATTTTATATAATATAGAGGTATTTTCCATATTGAAAAGCTTTTTAATAAACATTGTTATTTCACGCTTGAAGTGGACAGTTATATGTGAAAATGTTAACATATAGATGAGGTTTAGACATAATATTATGCTTTTATGGAGGTAGTTTAACATGAGTGTTATAAAATTTTTAAAAGCAAATTGCAAAAATTGCTATAAATGTGTGCGTTCTTGTCCTGTAAAATCAATTAAAATTAAAGATTATCAAGCAGAAATAATGGAAGATTCATGTATCATGTGCGGTACCTGCTTGCAGGTATGCCCACAAAATGCAAAACATATTAGAGATGATATAGATATAGTAAAGGGGTTTATGGAAGATGGATATACCGTCATCGCCAGCCTGGCGCCATCTTTTGTCACACTTTGTGAAAAACCAGGCAAAATAATAGCTGCCATAAAAAGCTTAGGCTTTCAATACGTTGAAGAGACAGCCGTAGGAGCTAGTGCAGTTTCTAAGAAATATAATCAGCTTATGACTGTCAAGTCAGAAGCCAATATGATATCTAGCTGCTGCCCTACAATAGTAGAATTAATTCAAAGACATTATCCTCAAGCTGTAGATCAATTAGCTGCAGTAGTATCTCCTATGATAGCTCATGGCAGAGCAATAAAGAAAGAACGAGGGCAAAATGTAAAAGTTGTTTTCATTGGACCATGCATATCAAAAAAATGGGAAGCCAGTGATCCACAAACAGAAGGGGTTATAGATGCTGCTTTAACCTTTGAAGAGTTAATCAATTGGTTTGAAAAAGCTAATATACAAATAGATCATATGAAAGAAGCTAGTTTTGATAATAAAACTCCAGGAAGCAGTAGATTTTACCCTATGCCTGGAGGAATACTTCGCAGTATGGGTGTGGAAAATGATATTAAAAACTACTATTCTATTGATGGGATAGAGGATTGTATCAGCACTATTGACTCTATAATAAATGGAGAGGTAAAGGGAACTTTTATAGAGATGAGCGGATGCAAAGGAGGCTGCTTAAATGGACCTGCTATGCCTAAGGGAAAAGGAGGAACCATAGGTTCCAAGGTGAAGCTTGTGAAATATGCTGATGAAAAGCAGGGAGAAAAAGAAATTAAAGTGATTAAAATGGAGAAGGAATTTTTTGATAGAATGCCAAACCAGGATATTCCGAATGAAGAACAAATAAATCAGATATTTCAGAAGCTGGGCAAATATGACAAGGATAAAGAATTCAATTGCGGTGCTTGTGGGTATAGCTCTTGCAGAGAAAAAGCCATAGCAGTTTTCCAGGGCAAGGCAGAGTTATATATGTGTATACCATATATGAAAGAAAGAGCAGAATCTTTATCAAATACAGTGCTTAGCTCTACACCCAATGCAATTATTGCAGTAAGCGATCATTATGAAATTCAAGAATTTAACCCTGCAGCCGAGCAGATGTTTCATCTAAAAAAGTATCAAGTCATAGGCAAAAATATTTTTGAAACAACTGAAATAGATGACTTTTTATATGTAAAGGAATTCAATAGAGAGGTTATAGATAAAAAAATCATCCTTAGTAAATTTAATAAAGTCGGTGAAATAACCATACTTCATATAAAAGAGAAAGGCATATTTCTAGCACTCATTAAAGATATCACTGAAACGGAAAATGAAAAAGAGAAGCTAAAAGCAATGAAGACGGAGACGATGAAGATGGCTCAACAAGTAATTGACAAGCAAATGTATGTTGCACAGCAAATTGCAGGGCTCTTGGGAGAAACAACAGCAGAAACCAAAGTTACTCTAACAAAACTGAAAACAATTATGACAACTCATGAGGAATCTTAGTATGGATTTTTATATTAATGTATCAAGTAAATCATTATTGAAAGAAAATGAAGAGCTTTGTGGCGATAAGGTAGAAATAATAAGGAATGATGATTCTGTAATCATTATTATGGCAGATGGAATGGGCAGTGGAGTGAAAGCAAATATTCTGGCTACGCTTACCTGCAAAATAATAGGAACCATGTTAAAAGAAGGGGCCAATATCGAGGATACTGTTGAAACTGTGGTTAAGACTTTGCCGGAGTGTAGTGTAAGGAAAGTTGCTTATTGCACCTTTACCATACTTCAAATTTTTTACACTGGAGAAGCATATTTGATTGAGTATGATAATCCAAATATGCTAACCTTTAGAAATAGAGAAAAATGGAGCCTTCAAGGAAATGTTAAAATAGTAAATGATAAAAAAATAAAAGAAACCAGGTTTCATATAGGAACTGGAGATTTATTTGGAATTGTCAGCGATGGAATCGTTCATGCAGGGGAAGGGAATACATTAAATATGGGTTGGCAGCTAGAAAATGTAAGTGACTTTATTGAATATTTTGTTAAAAATGGAGATGGACCAGATAAAATTTGTGAAATGCTTTCTAACACCTGTGATGGACTTTATGGAGGAAAGCACAAAGATGATGCGACAGTAGTCATAGCTGCTATTGAAGCCGCTAAACCTGCAAAGATTATGATAGGCCCTCCAAGCAATATTGATATGGATGAAGAAGTTGTAAAAGAATTTTTAAATGGTAATGGTACGAAAATTGTTTGTGGAGGAACTACATCAAGGATCGTAGGAAGATATGTAAATGCAATTGAGGATATCAATACACTTGGTTTAGGAGCCAATGTTCCCCCCATTTTCCAAATGAAAGGGATTGATCTGGTAACAGAAGGGGTTATAACCCTCTCCAAGGTTACGAATATTTTGAATCAATGCTTTCATGATGTTAGCTATATAAAACACTTAAACATAAAAGATGGGGCAGATAAACTAGCATGGATGCTGATAAATGATTGTACAGATATAGAATTTATCATAGGAACAGCGGAGAATCCTGTTCATAGAAATTCAGACCCAAGGATAGATTTTGAGTATAAAATGCAGTTGATTGAGGACGTTATAAGCAA
>JAUQXG010000495.1 GCA_030834765.1 Lutispora sp. | reverse complement strand
TATTAATAAGCGCTAGTTCAAATTACCCTAGAATAAATTTAACAAATGAAAATAAATCTAATCCACAAGTTCCTCCTTCTTTCTGTATGTTATTGAGGAAGCATTTAATAGGTGCAAAGGTGCTTTCAGTAACTCAACCCTCTTTAGAAAGAGTCGTTGAAATAAATTTACAGTGTATTGATGAATTAGGCTATAGCAATCAAAAATCACTTGTTGCTGAAATAATGGGCAGAAATAGCAATATTATTTTCATCGATACAAATTCAAGCAAAATAATTGATTGCATAAAACATATTGATGAGGACATCAGTAGCCTCAGAGAGGTATTGCCAGGGGTTTCATATGTATATCCGCCAGCTCAAGGCAAACTTAATACTTTAACAATTACCAAGGAGCTATTTGAAAAATCAATTGAAGAAACAAGCTCAAGCATTTCATTGGAAAAGTTTTTGATAAGAGCCTTCTTTGGTGTAAGTCCTTCTATATCACGGGAAATTTGCTATTTGGCAAATCTAGATTATGACATTGACATAAAAGATTTAAATGCAGCTCAGACAAAGTATTTATTTGGCTCATTTGAAACAATAATAAGCGACTTAAAAACAAACACTTATAGCCCAACAGTATTTTATAAAAATAAAGAAATATATGATTTTTCTTGCTTTCGTTTAAAAACTTATTTTGAATATAGTGAGCAATCCTATCTTTCTATTAGTGAGGCAATCGAATCATTCTACAATGAAAGGGATAAAAAAGATAGGCTGAAACAAAAAACAGGAGATATCAGAAAAGTGATATCAAACAAATTGGATAGATGTTTTAAAAAAATTGAAAAGCAAAACAACGAAATAGCAGAATCCCAAAACTCAGAAAAATACAAAATATATGGCGACTTACTTACTTCTAATCTGCATTTAATGAAAAAAGGCGACAAGTCTATTAAAGTTCTTAATTATTATAGTGCAGATCAGAATTATATGGAAATACCTTTAGACTTTCAATTATCGCCATCTAAGAACGCACAAAGATATTATCGATTGTATACTAAATCAAAAAATGCTTTAATCATGTTAAAGAACCAGATAGAAGAAACAAATAAGGAAATTTATTACTTGGAAGCTCAACTAGATAACATTGAAAAATGCACTGACGAATTAGAAATAAATGAGATAAGGGATGAATTATCAGAGCAAGGATATTTAAAGAAGCGAAAAGAAAAAAGTCAGAAGCATGTGAAGCTGTCAAAGCCTTCATCCTATATATCAACTTCAGGTTTTGAGATATATGTAGGAAAAAATAACTATCAAAATGATTTTTTAACACTTAAAATAGCTTCATCAAATGATATTTGGCTTCATACCAAGGAAATACCAGGATCTCATGTAATCATTAAAACAAATGGAAATGATGTTGAT
This sequence comes from Lutispora sp., assembly GCA_030834765.1. Lineage (GTDB taxonomy): Bacteria > Bacillota > Clostridia > Lutisporales > Lutisporaceae > JAUQXG01. The sequence continues at coordinate 573 of JAUQXG010000495.1, read as the reverse complement.
GATATTACCCTTAAAGAAGCGGCAAATATCGCATCCTTTTATAGCAAAGGAAAACTATCTTCAAAAGTACCTGTGGATTATACCTATAAAAAGTATGTAAAAAAGCCTTCGGGAGCAAAGCCAGGTATGGTTATTTATGAAAATCATAAAACCATATATATTACTCCTGATGAATCTTTAATAAGGAATATGAAAAAAGTGAGCAATTAGGCTCACTTTTTTCATATTCCTTATTAAATTGTCATAGTTGTTTAAATTTTCTTAATATTATTTCCAAAGCCTTCAATTTTTTGTTATAATAGTATCATATTACGAATGGAAGGTGATAAACTTATGGAGACCGTTTTTGCACCAAATTTTTTAATTTTTCAAATGTTTATTAAATGGTTCATCGTAACTTTTAGCTATACATATTATATAATATTTGTTGTTGGATCTGTAATATTAATTTGTCTTTACTGTATTTGGAAAAGTGCTCGTAAAGGAAAAAACGAATCTGCCATTGCAATAGGAATCTTCTCACTAATGGCGGTAGGCACATTGATTGGTTTAGGTAATGACATTAATTTTTCT
>JAUQXG010000494.1 GCA_030834765.1 Lutispora sp. | reverse complement strand
GCTAAATAAAGAGTGCTGGGGATCTCCCCAGCACTCTTTATTTAGCTTTCTTGCCCAACAGCTCAATTTCTTTCTCTTCTATAAACTGATTGGTATAAAGTCTATGATAATGACCCTTTTGCTTCATCAGTTCATTGTGATTTCCATCTTCAATAATCTTGCCACCATTGATAACCAGTATTCTATCTGATGATCTGATGGTGGAAAGCCTGTGTGCTATGATAAAGCTGGTTCTGCCCTTTAAAACTTTTTGAATGGCATCCTGTATGATTTTTTCAGTTTCTGTATCCACAGAAGAAGTGGCTTCGTCCAGAATAAAAATCCTTGGATCTGCTAAAATAGCTCTGGCAAAAGAGATAAGCTGCTTTTCTCCTGTTGATAGCCTGTTACCGCCTTCCCCTACCTCTGTATCATAACCTTTTTCAAGCTTCATGATAAATTCATGGGAATTTACCATTTTAGCTGCATTGATAATATCCTCTTTAATTGCATCAAGTTTTCCATATCTGATATTATCGCCAACTGTACCGGAAAAAAGGTGAGGTGTTTGTAGCACATAGCCTAGATTGGACTGAAGCCATGCCTGGGACCTTTCTTTATAATTCACTCCATCTACTAATATTTCTCCCTTTGTTGGCTCATAAAACCTGCATATAAGATTTACTATTGTGCTTTTGCCTGATCCGGTTTCGCCTACCAATGCGATGCTTTGTCCTGCATTGATATCTAGGCTGAAGTTTTCAAGGACTTTTTCTCCACTTTTGTATAAGAAGGATACATCTTTGAACGATATATTTCCTTTTATATCCGGCCAGTTTTCTTTCTTAGGGGAGAAAACATCTCCATATGTTTCAAATACTTCTTTACTGTCTACTATTTCAGGCTCTGTTTCAATGAGTGTCATGATTCTTTCCGCAGAAGCCTGGGAAGACTGCAGCTCGCTGAATATTCTTGCCAGATCTCTTACGGGTTCGAAAAACTGTATGGTATAGGATACAAAAATAACCAAGGTTCCATAGCTTATGCTTTGAAGCATTACGCCATTTCCCCCCTGCCATAGCGCAAGGCCTGTTCCTATGCTTCCAAGGGTCAATACTACAGGAAGATAAATGGCAGAGTATATCGCTGCTTGAACAGAGGAAGTATACATATCTAAGGTTAATTCCTTGAATTCATTCAGATTTTCTTTTTCTCTTACCAGTACCTTAGTAGTTTTAGCTCCTGATATACCCTCATTAAATGCCCCTGTTATTTTAGAGTTTATTTTTCTCACCTTTCTCTGGGAGGTAAGTATTTTTTGTTGAAAATATACGCTGATGATTGCAAGCAGCGGCACCACCGATAAGCTTATCAGTGCAAGCTTAATATTTATAAAGCACATTACGATAGATATGCCTACCATCATTGTAAAACCCCATACTAAATCCACAAGGCCCCAGGCGATTGTGTCACCCAACCTTTGTACGTCTGATGTCATTCTAGCCATCATCCAGCCTACAGGGGTTTTATCGTAGTATGAAAAAGAGAGCTGCTGAAGCTTATCAAAGCCCCGATGCCTTATATCATATACCATTCCTGTTTCAATTTTTCCTGCGTTTAAAGCCAATTGTCTTACATTAAAGGCCTGTAGAAAAATCAAAAGCAAATAAATTGCCGCAAAACCCCATATACCTTCAACCGTACCTTTTAAAATAAAGTGATCAATGGCATATCTGGTCATAAGGGGGAATATTACATCAATTCCTCCTACGCAAATCATAACCAGAGCTAACCTAAGAACATACTTTTTATAAGGCTTCACAAATCCTACTATTTTTCTCCATACACCAAAGTCAAACCGTTTGGTATAATCCTGTTCTTGATTGGTTGTCATTTTGTCTCCTCCTTTTACGCAGAGAATATATCTTCTTTAGGATTTTGTATTTCCCAAATCCTTCTATAAAGACCTTGTTGATTCATCAATTCTTGATGATTTCCTATTTGGGTTATGCCTCCTTCTTCCATTACTAATATTAAATCTGCTTCCGATAATGTATTGATTCGATGAGATATGATAAAAGTTGTTACATCTTGCTTTCTTTCTCTTAATGCTTTTCTTATAGATGCATCTGTCTCTGTATCAACGGCACTCAGAGAATCATCAAAGATAAGGATGGGACAATCCTTTATCAAGGCTCTTGCAATGGCAACCCTTTGTTTTTGGCCGCCTGATAGAGTCACGCCTCTTTCTCCAACCATTGTGTCATAACCTTTGTCAAAGTTATTTATCACATCATGTACGGCTGCTATTTTAGCCGATTGATAAATCCTTTCCTCATCAGCAGAGTCTTGTGCCATATGAAGGTTTTCTTTTATAGTTTTTGAGTATAAAAATGGTTCTTGCAGGACTATACCTACTTTTTCTCTGATCCATTTTTTATCTATTTCTTTAAGCTCTACACCATCTATCTTTATAGAGCCTTTATCGTATTCATAAAGGCGATGGAGCAAATGCATGAGAGAAGACTTTCCTGAGCCTGTTGGGCCAAGTATGGCGATAGTTTGCCCTTGTTTCGCGCTAAAGCTTATATCCTGCAAGATTTCTATGCCTTCTGCATACTGAAAATACACATGGTCAAAATCAACATTGCCTGTTATCACAGGTTTCTTACCTTCTTCTGTTATATCTAAGGGCTGATCCAGTATTTCTTTTATTCTTCCCATGGCTACTGTTGTTTTTCCCATATCTGTAAGGATTCTACCCATCTGCCTCACCGGCCAAAGGAGCATGCCCTCATAGGTGGTGAATAACACCAATGTTCCCAATGTCATATTTCCAGCAACGGTCCAATAAATGCCTGCTATTAAGACAATCCCCATTTGAAGCATGGATAAAAAGTCTGAAAAAGACCAGTATAAAGCCAATTGGCTGATTAAATCAGTTACCTTTCCTCTGAAATCTAAATTGGTTTGATCAAACTTTTCTCTTTCATAAGGCTGTCTTGCAAAGGCTCTCACTACGCGAACGCCTGTGAGATTTTCCTGAAGCACCGCAGAAAGCTTTCCTTCGGATTCATCACATTCTAAAAAGATATCCTTTATTTTCACATAGTATAAAGTAGAAAATAGAAAGATCACTGGTATAATGCTCATTGCAAGAAGAGTCATACCAACGCTCAGAGAAAACATAATTGCCATAGCCATGACTAGCATAAAAATGGCTCTTCCAACCTCCACGAGCTGCATGGAAAGAAATCTTCTCACAGTGTCTACATCTGAAGTACATCTTTGTATTAAGTCTCCGGTCTCTGCTTTTACATAATAGTCATAATTTACATTTTGAAGTCTGTCATATAGTGCATCCCTCATATTTTGAGCGATGGATTCAGAAGCAACTGCGGACCATTTCCCTTTATAATAAGTAAAAATACCGTTTATAATGGATAATAAAATAAGTCCAAGGCTGCAAAGCCAAAGATTCTGTTTTAAGACACTTTGTCCTCCTAAATACTCCACCATATTGATTACCCATAGTGGAGCCTCCATAGCAGTCCCTCCGATGACAGAGTCGATGGTATAACGAATAATCAAAGGCGATGCAAAGGAAAATAAGGTTGCAAATCCAATGGCGATGATTGAGGCGAGATAAAGAACTCTATTTCCTTTCATAAAGTTCCATAGCAGTTTTAAATTGTTCAAATTATATCACTCCCTTTTGAAAGAAATTAATGAAACCTAAAAAAAGCCACAGATATATTATACGCGGCTTTAATAAACTAAAAAACACAAGAGATATAAAAAGCCACAGGTAATATATATACCTATGGCCACGATTCAGGATAAGGTGTAATAAATCTACAGATAATCCTCTCCAACGGCGATAGGTCCTTGAAAAAACACATAATATTTACTGCTAAATCTAAAGATTGTTTTTCTCATCATGACGACCTCCTTCCGCTAAGATTCCTTTTACAATTATATTCCAATAAGCTAATTAATACAACAATATAATGATTTTGTAATATAAATGAAATATTTTACCAAAAATGACATTTCATCGACCACTTATGCATGAAGTATTGTAAATGGGACAAGCATTTGTTATATTCCAGTTAAGGTTAAATATAACATTATATAGGAGAAAACATTGGAAGTGTAAAATGAAAGTGAAAAAATATGTCCAGCAATGATTAATTGGTAAAGGAAGTGTTTTAATGGAACCAACAAGTGAGGTTTTTTATGATATTAGAAATAAGCCAATACTTAAGCATTTTATTTTTCAAGAAATAATCTCTGTAGCAAGTACGGTAATTTTTATAAAGCTTAATATGGATAGCTTGATAAGACAATTCGGAAATGCTGAATTAGAGCCTGTATACAGAACTATATTTCCTGTTTTTGCCACTTTGTCGGGTTTGTTTTCTCCTTTGCTGATAATGACATTCTTTACGGGAATATTTTATTTAGTATCATTATTTAAGGGATTTAATGTAAGCTTTAAAACAGTCTTTAAGGTAAGTTGTATGATGAACTATATAATGCTGCTTAATATCTTTGTAGCAATATTAGCCAGTTTAATAGATTCAAGCATATTTAAAACTATTACTCAATTTAATATTGTAAATTTAATCTATTTGATAGCTTACTGTGAAATATTGATTCACACGCTAAGAATTGATAATAAATTTGATCTTAATAAAGAGAGAATAAGTTTTATGGTTTTGATGTCGGTTCTATGGATAGCTTTTATATCATTAAATTTTTTTCTTGCCTAGACAGCATACCATACATATAGAGCATAATGTTTTAGTTTAGTTAAAGGTCCTTCTATTTTATGATAAGGAGGTGATATCGTGAAAGGATTATTTTTAGGTTATATTGCGACAGCTTGTGGTATATCATTAGCAGCTGCATATAAGGTTCTTGATTACATAATGATAGGTGCTACTGTTGCAGCTATTGCTGCAGCCGTTCTCAGTGGTGTGGGAATAGCTATCTCAACAGTCCTGATTAAAAAGGTTTTAGAAGGTGTAGCTAAGAAAACAGCAGCAGGTATAATGGCTGGTTGGTAAAAATTAGATAAAATATGTATGGTATGCGTTTAGTATATAATTTAAGTTTGGCATACATCAAGAACCTAAACTATTTCAAAATATAATCTCGGGAGGGAAAACGATGAAAAAATTACATGTATTCTTATTATTGGCTTTTAATATACTTGCAATATATTTGATAATGAGAATGTTTAACATTAAGTTTAGTAGTACGGCACTTTTGATTGCAACCATTGCAAATGCAGTACTATATATAATAGAAGTATATACCATTATAAAGTTTTTGAAAAGGGTTGGCCATGATAAAAATAATTAGTTATTTTTTATTACTGGAGGCCAGAAGGATCTCGGTTAAGTTTTCCATTCCGATGATTACTAAGAAATCTTTTTATATCATATATATGTCTGGATTTATTACTGTTTTGCTAAGTCTGATTTTATTATTTAACTTCATTTTTAAGACACTTGTTGATAATAATATCAGTATAGATCAATGCAGCCTATTGGTTCAATCAATATACATTCTGATACTGCTATATTTATCATTTAATAATATTAATTGTGCATATAACAAAGTGTATAAAGGGAAAGACAGCAGCTTTATCATGCAATCAGGAAATTATAGTAAAAGGTTTATAGTTTCGAAGTATATAGCTTCAGCATTTTTACAGTATATATCATTATCATCTATTATATTCATATCTGTGAATATTTCATTGTTTTTAATATTGGAGGATAAGCATTTTGCAAAATATCTTCTAGAAAGCTTTTTACAGTATATTGTCGTCATAGCCTTACCTATCATATTAAGATTTATACTGATCAATTATATATACATATTTGAAAGGAAGTTTTCCTTTTATGTGAGGCTATTTGCTAAGATAAGTGTTACATTTGGGATATCATTCATACTTTCATATATGGTTGTAAACTGGAATAATATGAATCAGGTTAATGTCTTAGAATATATAGAACATAATAGTACGGTGTTACCCACTGCAGAAATCATCTATATTTTTGTAGTGATAGTATCAGCTATGTTATTGATGGTTCTAAAAGGACTGTATATTATAGATAGATTGCATGAAAAAAAGATAAATATGACCAACAACATATTTATGAGAAAATTTATAGGATATAAGGACAAGTTTATTTATTATCAGATGTTAATATTAAACAGAGAAAATTCAACATTTCAAATTTTGATAGAGAGCATTTCCACATTCACATTTATGCTATTAGGGATATTGTTCAATATGGACAACATTTTGCTGGATAAAACATTATGCAGTATTTTGTTTTTTAACCTGATATTTGCCAGTGAGTTATCGGAGGCTATTGTTAAAAGGGTTCTAATAATAGAGAATGATAAATTTTTGGTAAGGCATCTGATAAATACCGGCAGCATGGAAAAGTTCTTAAATACGAAAATAAAAGTTCATTTTATCATATTTGCAGTGATGAATATAATTCTGATGATTCCAGGTTTGTTATTTGGTGGAATTGCTTATGGTATAGGCATAGCTGTTGCTATAACACTAAGCTTAATATATTCATTTAGTACGGTGATGTCAAACACTCTCAGACCAAATTTCGGTTGTTTGAAAAATGAAGAATTAGAAGGAACCTTAGCAAATGATATTTTGGGTTTTGCGTTAAAAATGATTAATATTTTTATTTATTATATTTGCTGTATATCTTTATTTGCTTTAGCATTTACAGGAAAAATAGGACCAATGGCATTTTGGGGAATTCTATTTGGAATTATGTTGATGCATGCAGGAACTTTATTTGTTTTTTACAGAGGAATGCTATTAAGAAGGCTGTGGGAAAATTGGGAAGGGGTATAGCGATGACAATAGAGCTGATAAATGTAAATCATAATTACGAAAACTTCCAGATTAAAGATATGTGCTTAAAAATAAAAGCTGGGGAGCTCATCGGAATTGTTGGGAGTAACGGTTCTGGAAAAACCACTTTGTTAAAAATAATATCAGGGATTTTGAAAAACGATCATGTTTATATTGACGGAGAAAAAATTAAACCCAAGGATTTTTCTAAAATATCATATATGGATAGTTCTCCATTTTTTTATGAGCTGCTAAAAGTTAGTGAAAAGATAGACCTGCTTAAAGCTATATATGGAAACCGATATGAAAAAAGAATTGATCTGTGGATGGAAGAATTAGGTTTAAAGCAATATGAGAATGAGTTGATAAAAAACTTGTCTTTAGGAAATAGGCAGAAGCTAGGCATTATAATGTCTTTGATTCATAAACCGAGATTTATTTTATTAGATGAACCCTTCAACGGAATAGATAAGGCATCGATCAAAATAATAACAGATATTTTAAGCTGCTTGATTAAAGAGCAAAGAACTATAGTTTTGACTACACATATCAATAGTATGCTTGATAAATTATGTACAAGATTGATTACATTGCATGAAGGAAAGATCATTGATGACAGTCTAATGTAAGAGAATAATTTAGATGTTTTAAGGATAAAAGTACTGAATTAAGTATCTGGGAATTATATTAGAGCGGTATTTTAGTACTCAATAGGTGGTGTTATGATGGCAAGAAAGTCAAAAAAATGGACAATGATATTTATAGGTTTTATTGTAGTAGTTTTATTCACCTTGGCTTTGACCAAACTGAATATTGCTATGGAAAAGGGCTTATCAGTAACAAGCATTGATGTAGATAAACAAGATATAAGCTCCTACATGATGGTGCAGGGGAAATTGGAAAGCAAGATCAAATCAGAAATTTCATCAGATTTTTCATATAGGATTAATGATATATATGTAAAAGTAGGAGATAAAGTTAAAAAGGGAGAGGTATTAGCAAAGTTTGATATTAAAGAATTAAACTTTGATATAGAATGTGCAAAATTAGAGCTTGAAATTCAAGAAGAACAATATAAAGAAAAGAATAGCGAAGAGAATATATTATCCTTAAAGAAGGATATTGAGAACCAGGAAATAGATGTAAGAATATTAAGCAATAAATATGAAAGAAATAAGATTCTATATGAGTCAGGTGTTGTAGCCAAAGACGAGCTAGAAACTTCTTATGATGAATATATAAAATCTAAAAACAGCTTGGAAAAAAATATCTTAGAATTAAATAAAATTATAAAAGAAAAAGATAATAAATCTGATTTAAAAGCATTAGAATTAAAAAAAATAAATTTAACACAGAAGATAGAAAATATAAGCAAATCAACAGTTGTAAGTCCTATAGACGGAACTATTACTGCCGTCAATGCAAGAATCGGATCAATGCCCAAAGGTACAGAAGGCTTATTTATCATTGAGGATTTATCAAAGCTAAAGGCAACATTTTATATAAACGAATTTGATATCAGCCAATTGAAAATAGGTAGAACTGTCGAATTAACAACTGAATCTATTCAGAACAAGACTTTTGAAGGAAAAATAACAAATATATATCCTACAGCACAAGTCGAACAGAATGCTGCATCAGGTAAACAAATTGTGATTCCTGTAGAGGTAGAATTAACTGGAGATATTGCAGGATTAAGACCTGGATTGACAATCGAGTCAAAGATTGAAACCCAAATAGAAAATGAGGTACTGGTTCTTCCTTATGAAGCAATATATGAAAAAGTAGATAAAACAAATTGTGTTTTTTTAGTTGATAGCGGCATGCTTAAGGAAATACCCGTAGAACTGGGAGTAGAAAGTGATCTATTGGTTCAGATAATAGCTGATGGCATTAAGGTCGGTGATAAAGTAGTACTCAATCCGGATGAGACTTATTCAGACGGAATGAAAGTAAATATAGATGAATATGCGGAGTAATACATGATGATAGAGGTTAAGAATTTGTACAAAATATATTATCGCGGAGAAAATGAGGTGCAAGCTTTAAAAAATGTTTCACTTAGTATAAAAGAAGGAGAATTTGTCGCTATAACAGGTCCTTCTGGCTCAGGAAAGTCTACATTTATGAATATTCTAGGCTGCTTGGATAAGTTAACATTTGGAGAATATATTTTAGATGGAGTATCTATACAGGAAAGGACTGAGAAGGAACTTTCTAAATTAAGAAATTCAAGGATTGGATTTGTGTTTCAGTCATTTAATCTTATTCCGAGAGTAAGTGCTTTAAAAAATGTTGAACTTCCCCTCTTTTATGCCAGAAAAACAAAAAATCAAAGAAGGGAAAGGGCATTAGAACTCTTAGAAAAGGTTGGATTATCTGATAGGGTTAATCATATGCCCAATGAAATGTCAGGAGGACAAACTCAAAGAGTAGCAATTGCAAGAGCATTAACAAATGAGCCTTCAATAATACTTGCTGATGAACCAACCGGTAATCTTGATTCAAAGTCAGGTAGCGATATTATGAATATTTTAAAAAAGTTAAATGATGAAGGTGTAACAGTAATAATAGTAACACATGAATTGGAAATAACCCAAAAATGCAAAAGGACAATAATATTTAAAGATGGTGAATTAGTGCAGGATAAGCTTACAAGTTGCTAATATATTTACATGATATATACAGCCTGGATTTTGGAGGTTTTAAATTGTTTTTATTAGAGAATTTTATGATAGCTGTTGCAAGCCTAAAATCCAATAAAGTAAGAACATTTCTGACGATGCTGGGTATAATTATTGGTATTAGTGCAGTTATTACAATAATGACATTAGGCGAGATTGGAAAATCTAATATTAGTAAGCAGTTTGAAGGAGTCGGGGCCAACAAAGTAGGCATTTATTTGAACTGGACAAGCAATAGTGTGAAGAAGGATTTTTTGACTGATAGTGACATTAACAAAATTAGAAATGTTTTCAAAAATGAAATTACATATATGTCACCTGTTCTAATGGGAGATATGGGGAAGGCTGTAAAGAAAAAAGAGTCGGGTGATGTGATAATGATGGGGGTAAACCCTGATTATAAAGCTTTAGAAAAAGTGAATGTTATCAAGGGTAGATTCCTAAATCAATCTGATCTTGATAAAAGAAGAAGTGTGAGCGTAATAGATAAAAAACTAGCACTTAAATTATTTAAAAGAGTAAATGTTGTTGGAGAGACACTTAAAGTAGAAAGTACGAATTTGAAACAAAGTTTCACAATAATAGGGATATATGAAAAGAAGCCTCAATTATTTGATTCGATATTCAGTAAAAGCACATCTGTTTATATTCCTATAGTATTTTCAAATAATGATAATGAATATGATCAGCTACAGCTTCAAATATCCAAAGATAGTGAAACCAACCTGATGAGTAAAAAAATCATAAAGTTCATAGCAAGAATAAAAGGGAAAGAGAATTTATATATAGCAGAAACGGCAAAAAATCAGATAGAGCTTATCAATAATATTTTAGGCACCATATCTACTGGAATAAGCATAGTTGCGGGTATTTCTTTATTGGTTGGAGGAATTGGCATTATGAATATTATGCTTGTTTCAGTTACAGAAAGAACAAAAGAGATAGGTATCAGAAAGGCACTAGGAGCAAGCAGGAGTGATATAGTACTTCAGTTCCTGACAGAATCAATGATAATATCTGCTATTGGAGGAATTATGGGAGTCTTTATAGGGCTGAGTATATCCAACATAATAGCTATACTGCTAAAGGCTAGTCCTGTTGTACCAGTTTGGATTGTATTAATTGCAGTTTCATTCTCAGCTATGGTTGGAATCGGGTTCGGAATTTATCCGGCTAACAAAGCTGCCGAGCTTGATCCTATTGAGGCTCTCAGATATGACTAATAAAGAGTAATATTATGAACAATTATTTACTAAGCAGAAAAGCATAATGACGAATTGAGAGGAGTAATATGATTAAAAAGAGTGTTATTTCAAGTACTGTAATTTATGTGAGTTCAATCATCTTTGGTATGATACTTTCAAGACAGCTGATTGACATGCAATGGTTTGGGAATGAAGTTATGAAGATATCGGCTAAGGATTTATTGATCCATAATATTATTTCAAATTGTGTCTCACTGTTAGGACTCTTATCATTTGGTATAATAACTATTCTTTACTTGATTTATAACGGCATTATATTAGGAATAACCATGTCAAAAGGCAGTATTTATATGATTGTCACAAAAATTTTACCTCATGGAGTTTTTGAAATTGCAGGTACAATTCTAATTGCTTCTATCGGGTTGATACCGATCTGGTTTGTCTGGCATAAATACAATAATAAAGATATGAACATTGACAAGTATAAACTTTTTAGGGTGTTTGGAGCAGCTTTGGGGCTGTTATTAATAGCCGCAATAATAGAGGCCAGGCTTATGTAATAAAACTCTTTTCATACTTTAGTGGCTCTGGCTATATTAACTCATTTACTTACACAAAATCTACAAATAAAACAAATCTACTCATATATTATACTTGGGAATGGAGTGAAGGTCTATATACCAGTGGTTCAAAATGCAGCATAGTTTATGGGAATAATTTTGCGCCAGCTAACGATTGGACAGAAGCAATATCAGCAAAAGCTGATGCACCTAATGGAGCTTGTAGTTTTAAGTTTCCAGTATACAAGGAAAAAAGCGGACCAGTCGGAGGTTGGGCAAAGTTGGCGTTGCACAAATAAAGGCTTCTAAAACTGGATTGGTTAATGAAATAGGGATGATAACTATGTATGGACATACGACTATGTCTGTAACACTGTCAATACAATATTCCATAGCTCCAGTATCTTTATCATTCTCTGGTTACGTTAAAGAGTTAGGAGAAAGCTATGATTATAAAGAAGTAAAAAATACTAACCAATATGAATAATATTGGTTCAATCAACTATTAATACAATACAAGTGATATTTATTATTAAATATCACTTGTATTGTATCTTCCTAATTTATATTATTTTTTATATTTAACCTTAATCAGCAAGTAATATTAAAAATGAATAGACAATGTATAAAGTCATAATGCAGCCAAGAATATTATTAATAATTGTGCTTTTACTATCATGTATTTTCCTTATTGTAGATATAATATTTAAATAAAACAGAGCTGAAGCAACTAAGGCTGTATAAAAGAAGAATGAAAAAGTATATCCTGTTACCATTTGGGCTCCCCCTCCTCACTGTTTGTAAAATATTGTATGTGTAATCAAATAAAATCATTCATCAGCCATTACAATAAACATACAGATAATCTTAGAGATTACAAACTTTCTTCTATGCCCTGTTTTTTGCTTAGTCAGAAGATATTATGCATTAGCGAGATTACTCTTCTTGTCAACATTCTTTCTTTATTCTCTGAGCTTAGAGCACCATGTAATTTCCCTAAAGTCTCTCATTCAGCTCGATTTGTTTAGGACTAAGCAAGATTTTGTTGGTCTAACTGAATCTATCTGTAAACAAATATCTCTATCGTTTAGACGTTGAGCCTTATATTCAAGTGAATAATTCCAAATTCTTTGATTCTTTACTTAGAAATTGCAGATGTCTCTTTAAGAATAATTATGCTATTGATGCTCATTCATATACATTTCAATCTCTAAAGGCTGTGATCTTTGCTGTGACATTCTTTTTTTTTAACATGTAGAAATTATTTCCTAAAAATTTATATGGTTTCTCAATCGCCTATTAAACTACAATGTATGAGCATCTAATTAATTAAGCCAATTTTTTATGAATATGTATTATATTAATTATTTTACCATGTATAGCTTTCAAAATATAGAGATTTATAACACACAAAATGACATTTCATCGACCACTTATGTAAAAGCCATTCCAAATAGGACGAGTATCTGATATATTCCAGTTAAGGATAATAATTCCTGAAGATTTGATTTTGACCGCTGCAGTATCAAAGCTTACACAAAGAAAGATAGGAAGGAGGGTACACAATGAAAAGAAAATTCAAGTTTCTCAATATGCTGGCAGGTTTATCTTTGATGTTCGCTAATATTGGAGCTGGAACCTGTTGCTATTTGGTACTTTGTCAGCCTAAGATGCCGGAGAAGTTAAAAGGCAGATGGGAATAAATCTGGCGAGCAAAGATTATAATGAAAAAACAGAGGAGTGTATTAAATTGAAAAGAGGATTTGTAATTTCCTTTATCTTGATTCTTACTATAATGTCAAACATTATTTTAACAAATGCTGATGATAATGATAAACTTAAAGAATTGTCTAATGAATTTAAATTAAAAAATGTTACAACTATACCAAAAGGAATACAACCTATTGAGTTTACTAATATAGGAGAATTAGAAAATTTTTTAAATAATGTATCTCAATCTAAAAGTAGCGACAATTCTGATTATGTCAAATTAGAGCTGAATAAAAGTGACAAAGGAATGAAAGTAGCAGCGACAGACCCATATACTAAAGAGATAACAGTAAAAAAAGGAGAAACTTGGGTAGTAGGTTCGTTTTATGTGGCAGCTGATGTGGAGATACTTGTGACACCAAACAAAAAGATAGTAACAAGTTGTAGTGATGCATATATGATTATGGAAGGATTTAGTTTAGGATTGGATTATACAGAAGCATTCCCACCAAAATCAACTTATACTAATACAAGTGTTACTTTAAAAGCTAAAGGGACGGTCGATTACTATTTGCTAATTGAGGGAGTGCTAAAAGTATATCAGAGACCCTATAATTTTAATCAAACCTTTATCGTTGGAGATATGTAGAATTATATTGAATATGGTGGTGATTCTATGACAGACCTGAATTTTAATGGTGGCCTTTTTTTATTTGTTATATTCAACATAGCGGTGTTAGGTAGTATAATTTATTTTGTAGTAAAGTATATAGGTAAAACCAAGGATAAACCAAATAAATAATCATTACTATTATTCTCTAATATAATTTGATTGATAAATCAGATTATCAATCAATAGGTGATAGCCATGAAGCATTTTTTAAAGTGATTACTGTATTATATGGAAACAAGAAGGTAAAGAGCTGCTTGTTACAGATGCTTATGCATATCAAAGCATAACGTGTGGCCCTAATGGTAACTTAAGTATATAAAAGATGACTCAGGCTTTAAATTTCCTTAGTAAAAGAGTTTGAGAACTTATAAAAAACAAATATGAGGTTGAAGACTGTTAATTATTTTACAGCCTTCAACCTCATATCACCTATAACCAACTTCACAATTGTTTTAATATGGCAGTCGATATATTTATTATCGATCCTGTTATGAAACCTTGTATAGGGCCCACAAGAATTCCCATAGAGCGTTGAAGAATCATGTGATAGATATTATGAGATGCTACGATATTGATTACCCATATGACGGACAACACGAACATGCATACAAAAGTAATTCTATTAAATATTATCTTTTTCATATATTACCCCTCTATTTGCGACCTACCTTCCTAATAGGTTTTTGGTTATATAGATTTGAAGTTATAGAAGTGTATAATGTCAAAAATGACATTTCATCGACCACATATGCATATGGCATTTTAAATAGGACAAGTATCTGCTATATTCCAACTAAGGATACTAATTGAAGAGGTGATTATATATGATTGATAGTATCGCAAAAAGCTTTACACAAAGAATGGTTGAACAAAATCTTGTAGAATTTGATGATCAAGATATTTATTATTTTGGGATGCAGCTTCTTACTGCAACTGTGCTTAAAGGAATTGGAATTATGCTAATTGCAGCAGCTCTGGGCTGGATAAAGGAAGCAATCGTTTTTATATTAGCGTTTTCAGTATTGAGGATAAATGCAGGAGGAGTGCATCTGGATACTTATTTGAAATGCTTTATAGGGACAGTGGCTTTAATGCTTGTAACTATATGGATGGGGATAAATATCCATGGCAATTTGAGTATATATCTTATAAGCTGCAGCTTAATAGTTTCCTTGATACTGGTTGCAATTTATGCACCGGTTGATAATCCCAATAGAAGGCTAAGCAAAGCTGAAGTTGTAATCTACAGAAAAAGAAGCTTATATGCAATAATCACGCAATGTTTAATAGTAGTAGTCCTAGTAATAATTAAGCCTGAGTTTTATAAATACTACAACATAGCTGTAATTTCTATATTGCTTGAGGCTTTAACCTTGACAGATGCAGTAGCAAAGTTGATATATATAAAGGTTAGAGAGAAAGAGGCACAATAAGAGAAAAGTTCAAGTTAAAAATAAGGCCAAACAAAGTTTAATATTAATAAGCTTTGTTCGGTTCTTTTTTTATCTGTTTCAACACCTTCACTATTGATAATAATGCCAATATATACAGCATCAACTTGCTAAATTCCCCTTTAATAGGGATTAGTATCATGTTAATTTATGGTATAATTAATATAGTATAGAAATTGCTAGGGGGGATGCAATGGGGCTGAACATATTTGTGTGTGATGATGATGTTGTACAAATAGATTTACTATCTTGTTTTATTCATTCTGCAAAAAGCGAATATGAATTTAATATTATAGCTGCATCAAGCGGTGAAGAACTTCTACTCAAAATTGATAAAATCAACCCAGATATAGTATTTCTTGACATAGAGATGAAAGATTTAAATGGAATAGATACGGGTATGGAAATTAGACAAAGATTTAAGGATGTTGTCTTGGTGTACATAACAGGATATAAAGATTATGCACTAGATGCCTTTGAAGTCAAGTCTTTGGATTACATTATAAAACCAATTACTATAGAGCGCTTTAATAAGATAATGGAAGATATAATCATAAGGATTGATCAAATTAAACTGTATGAAGAGAATTGTCATGTATTTACTATAAGAAGTAAAAGCGCAGAGATAAATTTAAAATATAAAGATATCATTTATTTTGAGAAATTATTCAGAAAAATAATTGTTGTCACAGCAATTGAAGAATACGGGTATTATGGAAATTTTAAAGATTTAATTCATAACTTAGATACACAATATTTCCTACATTGCCATCAAGGATATATAGTAAATAAGCATATGATAAAGGGGCTACAGGGGGATGAATTATTATTACATCATACAGATACTATTATACCTGTAAGCCGCAGATGCAAAAAGCTTGTGAAAAAGATTTTTGAAGATAGCTTATTTGAATGATGGAGGGTAATAAAATGAGTGGTTGGCATATTATAGAATTCTTTGTAAATATGATTGATGCAACACTTTTATTTGCATTTACTTACATGATGATGAGAGAAACAAGGATTAAGTTTTTAAAGGTGTTTATAGCTGTAATCATTCAAGCTACAATAAATTCTATTGCTAACATTTACTTTGGAATCGGAAGCCTTATGGGATTAATCATCATGCTTTTGTCTACAGGTTTTATATTACATTTAACATTTAGATGGGAATCTATGAAAACATATTTTTATTGTGCTATGGGTATCGTGCTTATGCTCATTACCGAGCTATTATCAATGGGAATGATAGTGATAATTACAAAGCTGGCTCCAAATATATACTATAAGCTGAATACACACAGAATGATTGCAATAATAGTAGCTAAGGCATTATACGTATTGGTTTTGCTTATTTTTAAGAAAAGAATAGTCAAAGATTTAAAGTTTGATACCACCATTAGATATCAGATAATGATTATTATATCCTTTAACATTCTCATAGGTTTTTTGGCACTATGGTTTTATAAATATACTTACATTTTAAAAGGACATGAGATAAGATACTTAATCTTTATGTCCTTAGGTGCTATT
This sequence comes from Lutispora sp., assembly GCA_030834765.1. GTDB lineage: Bacteria > Bacillota > Clostridia > Lutisporales > Lutisporaceae > JAUQXG01. The sequence continues at coordinate 2,952 of JAUQXG010000494.1, read as the reverse complement.
CTTTTCAGTGTCAATGTTTCCACTATAATCAAGAAAATGTCTGATCAAATAAATAAAGAGGCAGTGTGGAGAGCAAAGGAAAGAGCGTTTGAAAGACAAAAATTTTATACCAGCAGCATAGAGGAAATGTTGAAGCAGATGAAAGCAGAGAGGCATGACTTTAATCATCATGTTGGGTGCCTATATGGACTTTTACATATGGGAAAGATGGAAGAAGCATTGTCATATATAGATTTATTGACTAAGAATAGAGAGAAGTTTAACTATTATATAAACATTGAAGAACCTGTAGTTGCTTCTATATTAAATACCAAATTAGCCAGAGGGAAAAAGGAAGACATAGAAATATCATTAAACATGAATTTACCACGTGAATTGTCTATTGAACCAATAGATTTGTCCATAATACTAGGGAATTTACTGGATAATGCATTAGAAGCATGTGACAAGCTATCTAAGGCCATAAGAAAAATATCAATGGAAATGCATATAAGAAATCAATATTTGATAATCAAAATTAATAATAACAAGAGCAGTGAAGAATACAGCATAGCGAAAAAAGGATTTAAAACAAAAAAGGAAGATATAGATAATCACGGCTTTGGCTTGGCTAATGTAAAAAAGGTTGTAAAAAAATTAAATGGAATAATTGAAGTAGAAGATTTAGGTGAAGAATTTAAAGTCAATATAGCAATTCCTATAGAAAACGATGCAAATTAGCATCGTTTTCTTATTTCTATGCCAAAAATGACATTTCATCGACCACTTATGCATAGGGCATTCCAAATAGGACAAGTATCTGATATATTCCAATTAAGGATAATAATCCTTGGCATAAACTTTGACAACTGCAGTGTCAAAGTTTATGCGAATAAAGAAAGATAGGAAGGAGGGTACACAATGAAAAGAAAGTTCAAGTTTCTCAATATGCTGGCAGGTTTATCCTTGATGTTCGCTAATGTTGGAGCTGGAACCTGTTGTTACTTGGTACTTTGTCAGCCTAAGATGCCGAAAAAGCTGGTTAAACAATAGAAACTTACATCTGAAACTTGGAGAAAAAGAAAGCAATCAATAAGTCAAATAATAAAAAATAAATGTATTAAATAAAAAGAAAGAGAGGAATTAATTATGAAGAAAAAGAAAGTGTTGTTTTTGGTTCTAATACTAATAATTGCTGCTATGCCTGTGATTTGCTATGCAGGAAGCTGGTATACAGGTACTATTAATGCAACAGCTACTAGAAATTATAATTCTGAATCCTTTTACAATGAAGGGCAGCCTTTATTGAACTTATATTTTAATCCGTCATCATTTTACAGAACATATACCATATACTTGCAGCGCCAAAATCCTGATGGCAGCTGGAATTCGGTTGAACAAAAGTCTGGAGGGTTAGTAGCTAATAAAACTGTAGGCGTAACCTTTCAATCTTCCAGCTTACGCATCGGTACTTTCCGTTATAACATTCAGGTTGATACAAGCTCTACTTTTAACGGAAGCTTTCAGTACTATAAATAAAGTAGCCGTAGTATTAAACAAGTGCGCTATTTTACCGATATAATGTAATATAGGTAAGATATAGGAGTGGAATTATGAGGATAAACAATATGAATGCAGGAATACCATATATTCAGCCACAATCAAAACCTAAGACCATAACTTATGAAGCAAAGGAAGCATCTTTATATTTTGGAGATATGCTGAATATTGGACAAGGTAGTTTTATTACAGAAAGTTATGATAATTATGCCAAAGGTCTTTCTTCTTTGGATAATATAAATAGAGTAGAGAAAAAGTCATCTATTTTAAGTCTTTTTAAGGAAGAAAAAACAGATATACCTAATCTAAGATGTTTTGTTACATATGTAGATAGGAAAGAAGGAAATGGTAAGATCAAATTATCAATAAATTTAACAAATTGCGGTAAAGATGAGACTCTTAATGAGAAAGCATTGGAAGAAGCCTTTAAAAAGGTACTTGATGTGCAACAAAAATTTAATAAAACTTGCGAAAAAATTGGTTTTGAAGTTGGCGATATAGATTCGTTTGGAACGGAGCTTAAATATAACAAAGATGGGAAGATAGATGTTACTGAATTTCTTAAGGGCATGGAAGATCTCTTGGAATTGAAAATCGGTCAGTTAGAAGTAGACGATAAAACCAGAGAGAAAATAGAAAAAATAAAAAAGGAAATGGGAGACTATCTTTTTAAAATGTTGGAAAGAGAAAGAAACAATGGTTTAAAGGGAAATTTAAAGAAAGAACTTAAAACAAATAGTATAATTCCTATAGAAAGCGATGCAAAATAGCATCGTTTTCTTATTTCTATACCAAAACTGATGTTTCATCGACAAGAAGCTCTTGAGATAGAAGCTACATGAATTAGTGGAGATAACTGAGGCAAAAAAGAAAATCGAAGATGAAGAGTATTAGCAGCAGATTTATATATTTATGATAATTGTAGTTAACTAATCTTTATTATTTAAAAGGAAATTAGTAGGGAGAAAATTCGTATATCCTTTATGCTTTTAGCAAAATAGGAACAGCACAGTTTTGAAGTTGTTGCTATACTAAAATTACCGTACGGAGAAAGGCTTGGTGGTACATTGAACTATAGCAAAGATATTGAAAAGTGTATTGAGTTCATCGAAAATCATATCAAAGAAAATATAACTGTCCAAGAAATTGCCACACAGTTAGGATATTCCGTTTATCATTTTTGCAGAGTATTCAGTATTTACAAAGGAATCTCTGTAATGGATTATGTTCGTAGAAGAAGATTATCTTTAGCATCAACGGAATTGTTTCTTGGTAAAAAAATAATTGATATCGCTTTAGATTATGGATTTGAAACACATAGCGGTTTTACCAAAGCATTCCGTAAGGACTTTGGTTATAGCCCCACAGTTTATACTGCACGGATGGCTGGATACTTTCAAGTTAAAACAACAT
>JAUQXG010000493.1 GCA_030834765.1 Lutispora sp. | reverse complement strand
TTATTCAATGACTATAACAGCACTTTTTCCTACATCTACCCAGTTATATAAGAACTTTGCATGACTTGTATAATTTCTCACACACTTATGTGACCTGGGAGTTGACCCTATTGTAGAGAGGTATTCTCTTTTTCCTGGATCTACTAATTTTTCACCAACCTTTTTATAGGAAACCGGTATCCCGTGTATAAAGGCTCCCGCAGAAAATCTGATTGCATAGGGTGCATAGCCATCAATTTCTTTGGTTCCATCTTTTATATATTGGAACATAGCTTTCTTTTCCATAACCATATAATAACCGAGAGGAGTTTCTAACTTGTATTTTGAGTTGACACCTGTAGTAGCGAAAGTGTAGGATATTAGCGTTATCTTTCCATTTCTTATCTCAAAAGCTCCTTGATTTTGATTTTTTCTGTCAACCACAATTACTTTCTGCAATTTCTTTAATTGATTCTTAAAGGAAACATATTTTGAAGGCACATAATAAGGCTTGTCATATAAGAGAGATTTAACTTTGTAGAAATCTCCCACTTTAGCTAATACCGTCACAAGAGTCCCATCTATGAAATATCTAAAACTTGATGATTTATTAGGCTCAATATAAGCAGGGGCGCTTTGATATCTTATATTGCCATAAGCATCTACAGAGTTGCCTGCATAAAGAGGCGCTGGCCCGTTATAATCTTTCTTATTAGAAATATAAGCCATCCTATTTGATGTCACATTGCTGAGGAGTTTTTTTATGGAAGATTCCATCTTGGAGAAATGGAAGGTTCTCTTCTCGCCTAATTTATTTGATATATATCCTTGATTTTTTTTGCCTTTAGAACTCCATGATACGCTGAGCCAGCCATTTTCATATGATTTTAATAATCTAAGCTTTGTATATTTAGGAACTTTTCCAATAATGCGAGACTTAGAATTCGGTTCAGACCGAATATTAGCTTCACCGGATAAAACTACAAAATATTCGTGCCCAGCAGACAAATAGCGCTCATACATAAGGTCAACATCTATTGAAGGAGGAATTTGCTTCAGCAAGTATTGACTTTCCATTTCCCTTGAAAATGCTGCTGTTTCTTGACTTTCTTCTTCAACAAACCCTAACTCCTCTGCATTCAAAGTAACAGCGATATCTTCATCTAATTCATAGGCATTGATATTTTCTTCAAGATTTGCAAAGTTTAACAGTTCAAAATTAAAATAATGATAAGTAAATATAAAAACAGAAAGAAACAACATGAAATAAATAACTTTAAATCTTTTCATACAATACCTCGCTTTACTAATAGTAGTATCTAATTTATATTCATATGCAAAGTAAATTATTAGATTCAGTCATAAAAAAGCTATGTACAAAACTTATTGCTCTGTACATAGCTCTTTAATAATGATAATACTTACTTTAGATTTATGATAACCACCCCAGAAATAATGAACAAACTTCCAGCAACTTTATATAGTCCCAACGGCTCTTTCAAGAATAAATAAGCCAATATCATCACAATAATATATCCAAGACTAACCATTGGATATGCTATGCTCAACTGGAGCTTTCTTAATACAAATATCCACACTACCATGCTGGACACAAAGCAAGCTGCTGCCATTATAATATGAATATTAAATATCATAGCCAAGAGGGAAGAAAATAAATTGTCACCAGCTTTTATTTTATTTGCACCAAGCTTTAATAGGAATTGTCCTATTGCACCCATTACGATTGATAGAATAGCCCATACATATATCATATTCTTTTAACCTTAGACAAAAGGGAGAAATAGCCCTTGACAGTTTTACCAATTCTCATTTTGCTTTTGCCCTCTTTATAATCATAATGGAGTACCAAAGGGACTTCTCCAGCCCGAATCTGCATTTTGCTAAACTTAGCAGCAATTTCTGCCATGCAATCAAAGCCATCTGTAGTGACCAAGTCATTCCATTTATTTTGAGCTTCTTTTAGCATACTAACTCTATATGCCCTAAAGCCTGAGGAATAGTCATTTAAATTATGTATAGGAAAAAATAGCTTAAAATAATATTTGGCCCCTCTGCTATACATTTTTCTTATATTGCTAAGGCCGATTTCTCTGCCACCTTTGGTAAATCTTGATGCCACAACAAGATCTAGGTTTTGATCCGTAAGCTTATCAAGCATAGCTTCAATTAACAAAGGGTCATGGGTGTTATCTGCATCTAAAGTGATTAAAACATCATTGTTATCTAAATTATCGATTGCATAGTGCAGTATCGTTTTAACTGCTTCCCCTAAACCTCTGTTTGTTTCATGATTCAAAAGCTTAATGAAGGCATTATGATTACTAATATTTAAGACGATATCTCCAGTATTATCAATGCTGCCATCATTCACAACAATGACTTCTATATCATACTTGCTGATTTCTTTTAATTTTGCTATTTTCCTTAGAACTGATGCAATACCAGCTTCTTCATTGTATGCTGGCAGCCCTATCAATACTCTAATATGAATCACCTCTTTAGATTCATGGGGTTATTGGAGTTTATATATTGGACACCCTTTAATGAGTCCTATTTTTGTGTATTTTGGTTTAACATGATTCAAAATATTTTTATCTTTATCTCTCTATATCTTTTCCTCTATTGGAACAAAATATTTAGCACCTTTTTCAATATAATAATCTAGTCCATAATTTACACTAAATCTTCATCCTTCTCTGACAGATATACTTAAAATACATGGGAAAAACATAGAATTTTTTCATTAAGCATATTGTTTATTTATATCAGAATTTATATTCTGTAATAAATTTACCTAGGTGGAACCTTATGATTCCTACCAGCATATCATGAATATGATCATGTAAATTGTTTTTAGGAGTGATGAAATGAGTAACAACGATGATAGAGATGTTGAAATCAGGGTTTGCCCCTTTTGCAACCAGGAAATAGCTCAAAGACCTCAGCAACAGCCACCTTTTGCACCACCATTTGGTCCACCGTCAGGACCTTTTGGTCCTCAATTTATGCCACCACCAGGACCACCTTCTCAACAGCAGCCAGGCAGAAATGATCAAGGACCACCAATGGGACCACCACCATCCTTTGTGCCTCAACAACAAATTCAGAGGGGAGGTCCAGGCACCAGAGCCATCGATCCAGGTGCAATAAGACCATGCACAAACAGATTCGTTTATATATGGCCTCAGAATGGCAACGGATTCTGGGCTTGGCTTGTATTTGTAGGACGTAGGTCTGCTGCAGGTTGGAGATGGAGTGGACGTCGCTGGGTATACTTCGGGATAGATCTTAATAGAATAGAAGGCTTTGTTTGTCAATAAATATATAAATAATATGAAGGGTATGTCCCGCTGACATACCCTTCATATTATTTATTAAGTACATATTAAATCACTATGTTTAGAAGAATAATATCTTATTTAAGTCTTTCTTCATAAGCATCGATCATTCTTTTAACCATTTCTCCACCAATTCTGCCTGCATCTTTTGACTTAATGTCACCGTTATATCCATCAGTCAATTTTACTCCTAATTGGTTTGCAACTTCCATTTTAAATCTGTTTAATCCTGCTCTTGATTCTTTTACTGCCATACTTTCACCTCCTCTTGATTGATATCCTTAGTTTACATATTTTTTAAAAATATAATCATGTAATTATTGGTTAAATTAATAATCATTGCATAAAAAGAAGGCTTAAATTTGAAAAATAACGCAATATTTTCAAGGTATTTACCAGCTGATAGGATAAGTGTAATATATAATTATAGTGTAATTATGGATTACGCAGTCTCTAAAAGTGGAGGGATAATAATGAACAATCAAAAAAGAATAAGAGATTATGGAATTAACATAGGAAAATTAAAAACAGGAGAACTAAATTCAATTACAGATGTGAAAGGTGTCACAGTGGGACATTCAACCATATTCAATGATTCTGCCAAAACAGGGGTTACTGCAATATTGCCTCATCAAGGAAATATCTTTTATGAAAAGGTTATGGCTGCCAGCCATGTGATAAATGGATTTGGAAAAAGTATGGGCTTGATACAAATTGACGAATTAGGCACCCTAGAAACACCGATTATATTGACGAACACACTTAGCATTGGTATTGCAGCAGATGCACTTATAGAATATATGCTTGATAGATGCCCTGATATTGGAGTGAAAACTGGTACCATTAATCCTATTGTGTGTGAATGTAATGATGGATATTTAAATGATATCCGAGGAAAACATGTAAAAAATAAACATGTTTTTGATGCAATCAGCAATGCAGATAGAGTATTCCAAGAGGGTGCCATAGGTGCAGGAACTGGAATGTCGTGTTTTGGATTAAAGGGCGGTATAGGCACTTCTTCTAGGATGATTGATATTGAAAATAGCTCCTTTGTGCTGGGAGTCTTAGTTTTATCAAATTTTGGCGCAAAGGAAGATCTGCTGATTGATGGGATAAAAGCTGGAACAATCATTTGTGAAGGAGAAGCAAAT
>JAUQXG010000492.1 GCA_030834765.1 Lutispora sp. | reverse complement strand
TAAACTGCTGGTCTCTTGTTGTAAAGCCTGCCTCTAGAAATATTGAGTGCTCTTTTGCTATTCTCATAAAGAATAAGTTTAGTTCCAAGGATTGTCTTACAAATTCACTGTTTGATAACATCCCTAACCCCTATATATTTTTTACCATACCATAATATGCCCAATAATTTTTTTTGCTACAATATAAATAAAATATTTTTTATTTAGGTCCTTAACCTTTATAATCTTATTACTACATTAAATAGCTTTATAGTTCGTTACTAACTTCCTTAACTTTATCTGCAGAAATTTCCTGCCCTGACAGTGCTATATCGCATACCTGACCGTAATAAGCAAACTTTACTCCAAAAAGATATATAAGCACTCCCATAACGACTATAAATAGAACTATATATAATGGTGATAATAAGGCTTGAGGTAAAGCACCATATAGTGTTAAAGTACCAAAGAACATAAATATTACACCAGCCACCCATTTTATATATATTTCAGGTATATGCCTGCACATCCATGCTCCGCCTACAACACCTATACCGTCTGCAACGAGCATTCCTGCTGTTGTTCCAAGAAGTATTAAAAGAGGCTTTGAATTTTCTGCTGCTATACTTACAGTCATAAGCTGTGTTTTATCCCCCATCTCAGCCATAAAGAAAGCTATAGCAACTGTTACTACTGGCCCGAATTTTGCTTTTTTCTCTTCTTCATCGTCCAGTTTATCTCCACGAATTGTCCAAAGGCCAAAGGCCAGGAAAGAAACTGCTGCCACAATTTTTACTATATCCATAGGGATTACATTACCTAAATAACTTCCTACTGCAACAGCCAATGCATGGTTTAAAATAGTTGCCACTAAAACACCCATCATTACATGCTTAACCTTGTATTTACTTGCCATTGCCATTGCTAATAACTGCGTTTTGTCCCCCATTTCCGCAACTACTACTAATAATAATGCTTTAATAAATGATGCCATTTGTCATCCTCCCAATTAATTAGTATTAATTCTAAACCAACTACCCTCCTTAATTTATATTTTATTTCTGAAATAAAATAAATAAAGACTTTCAGCACAATATAACACTCTGCTAAAAGCCTTTTTTGATACACTATTTACAGCATCAAAAAAGACTTCTAACACAATAAAAACATTGTGCTAAAAGTCTCACTTAACTAAAATTAGTTACGATAAAGCCAGACCAAAGGTCAGTATGTTGACTTTATCACCTTTTTCAAGGCAGCTACTCCCTTTTAACGAAGCTATTAAATTACTCTAAAATTATATTATATACTATTCACTTTTGTCAATTGATATTAGAATTTTAGCAGATAATTTTTCAAAAACCCTTTTATATCATTTGTTGATTATAATTAAATATGAAATATAACACGTTACTCCCTATCAATTGATAACCCATATCATTATGAATAACCCCTTTTTCTTTTATACTACTCAGTAAGACTGTTTAATACCATTCCCAGAATCACTAGCATTATTCCTGCCAAGCTAATCAGTGTTGGGCTTTTATCATGAAATATGAAAACTCCAGCTAATAGAGTAAATATTACTTCACCAGCTTGTGTAGATTCTACTATTGCCAGTTTATAAGTATCGGTGCTTACTATATCTGTTGCTTTAAAAAATAATATAGTGGCAATTATTCCGGAAAAGATGGCTACAATTGATGATTGAATCACTTGTCCACTGCTCGGCAAGCCTGAATTATAAAGTCCAAAGCTTGCTATTATAATCCAAAAAGGCATACTGCAAAGCGTCATGCCGAATACTCTTTGAAAAGTAGTAAATTTATTATCACAAACCTCTATCATCTTTCGGTTGCCAAGAGGATAAGAGAATGCAGCAACAAAAACTGGGATAATTCCTGCAACTGCGTTCATAACAGAAATATCCTTTGCCTGCTGGATTTGCATAAGAAGTATACCTAATAAAATCACAGAAGACATTAATAATGATTTTATAGGAATCTTGTTTCTTACTTTGACGACTCCATCTTCAGTATTTATAGTTTTATAAAACAATGGGGTAAGAAGCGCACCTGCAATTATAGTTATTTGCCATGTTCCAGCTACTAACCATGATTCACCATAAA
>JAUQXG010000491.1 GCA_030834765.1 Lutispora sp. | reverse complement strand
GGAATAATTCATGCATTCACCATGAATTTGTCCTATATTATTGTTGACATGCTAAGGAATAGGTGGTAATATTTTAAATATATTATACTGTATACAATAAGCATGTCTATTTATATAAGAGGCTTGCATAAATTTTTGAAGGATCTTTCACTTAGTGTTTACTAGGTGGGGGGTTTTTCTTTTTTTATGTGCTATAATATATAAATAAATATCCTATTCAAGTTGTTTTGGAGTTGATAATATGGAAGTATATAGAATAAGTGATAATGAGATATTTGATTCGAATCTTTCTGAAATGAAAAGGGATAAAATGTCCCAGCATTGGGTTATCGCTTCACCGGATGAGGTTTGTCAACATAATGACTATTTTAAATTTCATAATTCTACAGTGGCAGAGTGTATTAGCCCTAGACAATACCCTAGAATAGAAGTTTATGACGATACTAATTTTGGCGTGATAAACATCATTGAGAAAGACCAGGTAGGTTTTTCAGCTAGAGAATTGAACTTTTATCTTACAAAAGAGAAGCTAGTTTTCGTAGTAAAAGAAAAGCATAGAATTATAGATAATATAAGAGCCGAGATATTCCAAAATTCTAGCTCTTCAAAGTCCTATTTATTAACGGTATCTAAAATTTTATATATATTATTGGATCGGATTGCATCATCAGACAGCGCAATACTCAGTGAAATAGAAGGAAAAATTTCCAAGCTGGAAGAAAAGGTAATGAACGATATCAGGATAGATTTCACAGATGATATTGTAAAGCTAAGAAAACAACTTCTATATTTAAAAAGATACTATGAACCTTTGGTAGATATTGTTGAGGATCTTGAAGAAAACGAGAATGGATTGATTGATGATTCTGCAATCCGGTACTTTAAAATATTAAATAATAGAGTAATAAGACTCAATAATAATGTACTGAATCTTAGAGATTACATAACACAGGTGAGAGAAGCATATCAAGCACAGGTTGACATAAATTTAAATAAGATTATGAAAGTGTTTACAGTAGTGACAACAATATTTTTACCCCTAACACTGATAGCCGGCTGGTATGGAATGAACTTTAAGCATATGCCTGAACTCAACTGGATATATGGGTATCCTTTTGCTTTTATATTGAGTGGAATCGTGGTGGCAGTATCTCTTGCTTATTTTAGAAAGCATAATTTGTTATAAAAAGCTTCTATCACTAATCTCAATTAAAACTATGATGCTTCATCAACACACAGATTTAGAGCCTAGGAATTAGCATATTGTTTATGCTGCAAGAGCATCCATATTATCTATGCAGATTGAGATGATCATCATGGAGATAACTGCAGATGCCTCAATTCCATAATTCAGATCTCTTTTAGGAGTAGAGATGGATATGGAATTATACTCCATAAGCATATTGTTTATGACTTCATTTAGAGGGATATTGATTGACTGCTCATAACGGATCTTAATCATTCTTCTCTCAATGATATAGCTTAGAGCAGCAAGATTTAGTTTGCTTTCATATAATAAATGCTTATAGACATTATCAATAA
>JAUQXG010000490.1 GCA_030834765.1 Lutispora sp. | reverse complement strand
ATTACTGCTTTTCATATTAGCCGAGATAAGTCTACGGTATAATTTTCTTTTTTAGCTTTATTTAAAAGATACATATATTTCGTTTCTGATGCCTCCATCATATGTATTGCATAATCAACAAGTTCAGGATCCGATACACTATCAAAGTACATACGTGAATCTAACCACTCTCTCTTGGCTGCCTCTAGTGCATCATAAAACTGATCATATTCATTTATTTGTTGTGTTGTAAATAGATTTGTTATTGTATCTAATATATTTGATCCTTTTTTCAGTCTCTTCGTTCTTGTCACCATGTTAGTAGACATGTCATCGCCTCCATATATAGAAATAAAAATAGAGAGAATAACTCAGACTAAAATAGTCTATGAGTATTCTCTCTACAATATAACCAATAATTAACATATATATACAGGGATCTATAACAAGATTTCAATGAGGCTCTTGCCTCGTTATATCTCTCTTCTTCCTTCTAAAGCCTTCATCAAAGTAACTTCGTCAGCATATTCTATATCCCCTCCCACAGGTACTCCATGGGCTATTCTTGTTACCTTGATACCTAATGGTTTTATTAAACGAGAGATATACATAGCAGTTGCTTCTCCCTCAATATTGGGATTCGTTGCAATGATAATCTCTTTTATCTCTTCATCCTGTAATCTGGCTAGCAGCTCTCTTATCTTTATATCGTCAGGTCCTACCCCATCCATTGGAGATATCGCTCCATGAAGCACATGGTAAAGCCCTTTAAACTCTCTAGTCCGCTCTACCGCTGCCACATCTTTCGGGTCTTCTATTACGCATATGATAGAATGATCTCTGTTTGGATTGGCACAGATTTCACACTTTTCAGAATCAGTAATATTACAGCAAACAGCACAATACTTTACACTTCTTTTTGCATATATAATTGCCTTAGCTAAATCTTCTACTTCTTTTTCCGGCATGTTGAGAAGATGAAAGGTTAGCCTTTGGGCAGTTTTACTCCCAACTCCCGGAAGCTTTGATAGCGCCTCTATAAGTTTGGTAATGGGAGCTGAATAATAATTCATTAAAATAAGCCTCCAGGAAGATTAAGTCCTCCTGTTACTTTACCCATCTCTTTGCTTACCATTTCTTCAGCCATTCTGATGGATTCATTTACTGCTGCCATGATTAAATCTTGAAGCATTTCTACATCATCAGGATCTACTACATCTGGCTTTATTGTGATTGATTTTATTTCTTTCTTTCCTGATGCAACAACTATTATAGCCCCTCCGCCAGCACTGGCTTCAACTGTCCTTTGCTCTACTTCCTCTTGAACTTTCTGCATATCCTTTTGCATCTTTTGAACTTGTTTCATCATATTATTCATGTTTCCAGGCATACCTGGGAATCCGCCTTTTGCCATTATAATTCCTCCTCTTAAATTGCATGCTGCTTCGCAGCTCATACCTAATTATTATTATACTATTCTTCCTCAATCACTTCAACGAGGTCTTCTCCAAATAAATCCTTCGCTTTTTGAACAATGTCTATTTCACCTTCATCAAGCTTCACATTATCATACTCACCATCAAAAACTGTATTGATTTTTATATTGCCACCAAAATATTGGCTAGCCAACTCTTCTATTTCATTTTTTATGTTTGAATTATCCAAGGCTAGTTTGCAAAAGTCATCGGTTTTCGCATAGCTTATGATAATTGATCCAGAATCATTCTTTATTGGTTTCCCTGTAGCTAAATATGTTCTAAGCTTTATCTTGCCCTTTGCCTTCAAATCCTGCATAAAGCCATTCCATTTTTCAATGATTTCAGGCGCTGCTTCCATACCTTTAATTCGAATCTTTTTCTCCTTTTTTACAGGTGGGGCTTCTTTTATTATCATTTCTTTGTCTATATAATCAAGTCTTGTAACGCTAAGCCCAGTTGCTGGGTTATTTAACAAATTTTCAAGTTTAGAAAGTCTGGCCTGAAAACCATCTATGGTTGAATCACTTTCCATTTTGCACATCTTTACTAAAGCAACCTCCAGCATAATTCTCGGCTGCGAGGACCACTTGGCAGTATTTTCTACTTCAGAAAGAATGTTTATACATCTTATGATATTCTCTTTAGTATATGTCTGAGCCTGACTCTTCAATAATTCTATAGCCTCTTTTGTCATTTCAACAACATCTTCTACCTTTTCTACTACCTTTGTCATCAGTAAATTTCTATAATGTGTCAAAAGATCTTTTATAAATTGGTTCATATCTTTCCCACCGCTAGAAAGCTCTTCTACCAGCAAAATAGTCTCAGCACAGTCCTCTTTCAATATGGCTTGTGATATTTTAAAAAGCAGCTCATTATTCACGATGCCTAATACCTGCAAGACATCATCATAGCTTATCTGCTGTCCAGTAAAGACGGAGCACTGATCCAGTATGCTAAGTGCATCTCTAAGAGCACCATCAGAGTTTCTTGCAATAAGTCTTAATGCACTTGGTTCAACAGAAAGTTCTTCTTCCTCGCAAACCATTTCCAACCTTCTTATAATATCTTCAACAGAAATTCTTTTAAAATCAAATCTTTGACATCTAGAAAGAATCGTTGCAGGAAGCTTGTGAGGCTCTGTGGTAGCAAGTATGAATAAAACAAATTCCGGAGGTTCTTCTAAGGTTTTTAACAACGCATTAAAAGCTTCATTAGTAAGCATATGTACTTCATCTATAATATAAACCTTATATTTGCCCATAGTAGGTGCAAATCTAACAGCTTCCCGCAGATCTCTAATATCATCTATCCCTCTATTTGAAGCTGCATCTATTTCAAATACATCTATAGAGTTTCCCTCATTAATGCTTTTGCAGCTTTCACATTCATCACAAGGATTAAAGTCTATTGGATTCATACAATTCACTGCTTTTGCAAAAATCTTTGCAGTACTTGTTTTACCAGTACCTCTTGTACCACAAAAAAGATATGCATGGGAAATTCTATGGGTTTTTATTTCATTTTTTATGGTTTTCGTAATGTTTTCTTGACCAAATACATCTTCAAAGCTCTTCGGTCTCCATTTTCGGTATAATGCCATGTACATAAGATCACCTCCATTGAAAGAAATAAAACTAAAATATTATATATCTAAAAAATATATTACCATTTAATCCATTTAAAAGACAGACAAAAAGTTAAAAAAGCTTGAACATTCAAGCTTTTTTAAAAAATTTAAAGGCCGTGCACCTTTCTTCGATCAAACACCTATAAGCGTTACCCTGGCAGTTAATTCGGACCAGGCGACCCTGCGGCACACGAAAGGGTTCACTTACCGCTGCTTCCTTCCGGATCTGACGGGGTTCATAAATTTCCGTTGCGCAAGACCCAGCCTTCATCATCACTTACCAGAGGCAGACCCTACAAGTGCTGACCTCAACAAAGGAATTCAATCCTGCTATTGCGGGTTGCAGGTTACAGGGCACCGCAGTCTCCCCATCTAGCACGGCCAAGATTTAATCAAATAAATTTTATTATTATTTGCGAAAAACAATAATAGTCTTTTTTAAAGACATAATACTATTATAAATAAAAAAAAGAAAAAGTCAATGGAATTTATTGCACATCTATCGATTAGTGATTTTATTTAAAGAGTTAAATATTTTTAAAAGTTCTATTCTCCCGCATTTAACACATTTTCTCTCTTTAATCTCTATAAGATAGTCGCCTTCACTCATTGCCTCTTGGACAGAGTCCCCAAGAAAAATGTGCTCGCAGTTAGAATCGCCTTTAAAAACAACTTCCACTCTGTCTTTCAACTTTACCATAATATCCCTCCTAAGATTATCCTTTCCAAATCTTAGTTTATCTTATAATAGATAT
>JAUQXG010000489.1 GCA_030834765.1 Lutispora sp. | reverse complement strand
AACAAGATAACGAATTAAAAAATAGAAAAATGTAGAAATATGTAATAATGAAGTAATGAAGGATTGGATCATAGGAGAGAAAAATCAAATGAGAAATTTTGATAAAATCATAGGGATATTCACTAAGATTGATGAAAAGTTGAGAAATAGTCCACTGTTGGTTTCAGTACGACGAGGACTTACCTATATGATCCCTTTGCTGCTGGTTGGTTCTATCGCTTTGATTTTTTTAAGCTTGCCGATTCCGGCGTATCAAAGCATGATGGAAAAATTATTTGGAAGTCAATGGAAAAATGTTTTTTTCTATATTCGTGACAGCACTTTTAACATACTATCACTGATTATGGTTTTATGCATCAGCTATTCCTACATCCTTGAAATTGGCGAGCAGTACGATCATAATATCAATCCAATTATCGCTTCTTCCGTATCCCTCTGCTCCTTTATTGCAATTTCAGGAATTAGCAAAGAGGGCTTTTCTATAGCAAACTTTGGAGCTATAGGTATTTTTATGGCCATGGTGGTGGCTGTCACTTCTTCTATGCTATTTTTAAAGCTTAGCACAATAAAACGCTTAAAAATAAAAGCTTTTAGCGACGGTGCCAATTCAACCTTCAACTATGCTGTAGCTGCTATTTATCCAGCTGCTATTACAATAACAGTATTTGCAATTTTAAATCAGGGGTTGACATCTCTTTTGGGGATATCGGATATACAAAGTTTCCTATCATCCTTTTTCAGTAGTATGTTTTCCAAAATGGACTCTCCATTCTGGAGTGCCATTTTGTTTGTTTTTCTCATTCATATTTTCTGGTTTTTCGGTATGCATGGCAGTAATATTCTTGAGCCGGTAGCTCAGGGCATATTTGCTCCAGCACTGACCATCAACCAGACATCCATAGCTTTAAATCAAGCACCCACAGAAATATTCACCAAAACCTTTCTTGACACCTTTGTTTTAATGGGTGGCTGTGGTACAACCTTATGCCTTGTATGTGCTATTTTAATGGCAGGAAGATATAAAAACCAGCGGCAGCTTGCAAAATTATCTTTTATCCCTGTTCTATTCAATATTAACGAGCTGATTGTTTTTGGCATTCCAATTGTATTGAATCCAATTTATATTCTTCCTTTTTTATGTATACCCATCATCTTAACAATGAGCTCTTATCTAGCTATATACTATGGTCTAGTGCCTTATACAAGAAACTTGGTTGAATGGACAACTCCTATTTTTTTAAGCGGATATACCTCTACCAATTCAATTCATGGCAGCCTTTTGCAATTGTTCAATTTGCTTTTAGGTATTTTGTGCTATATCCCCTTTGTCAAACTGGCGGAGCATGTTTCAGATGCACATATGAGCAGCAATTTAAATAAGGTATATGCCTTATTTAGGCAGGGCGAGAACCGTGGGATGACTTCTACTCTCACCGCCCGTCAAGATGACATTGGAAATATGTCAAGATTTTTAACCGTTGATCTGGAACATGATTTGCAAAACAATAAGGTAGCTCTTTTTTATCAGCCACAGGTAGACTTCCAGGGCAATATCTTTGGCGCAGAAGCCTTGCTGAGGTGGAAGCATGATAATCACGGCTATATTTATCCTCCCTTAGTCATTGCACTGGCAGAAGAAGCACATCTTATGGACAAGCTGGGTTACTGGATATTCGACACAGCGTGCGGTGATTTAGCTGCCATGAATGCTTTAGGTCTTCAAAACATTACAGTATCTGTAAATGTTTCTGCTGCTCAGCTGAAAGGTGACTACTTTATTAAAGATCTTGAAGAAATCATTCAAAAGCACCAAATCAATCCTCATAATCTTAAAATTGAAATCACAGAGCAGCTGGCACTGGAAAGCAGCAAAAAAATCCTGGATCAGATTCTATCCATAAAAAATCTAGGCATCAAGCTGGCGATGGATGATTTTGGTATGGGACATAGCTCTTTAATGTACCTCAAAGAATATGAATTTGATACTATCAAGCTTGACGGTGCTTTGGTTCGTGAAATCTTATCCAATAGCAATTGTTCTAATATTATTTCATCTATTGTATTTTTAAGCAAATCATTAAACTATTCCGTCATTGCTGAATATGTTGAATCAGAGGAGCAAAGAGATATGCTCCATCAGCTTGGCTGTGACAAATATCAAGGATATCTCTATAGCCCTGCTATTCCATATAATCAATTAATTGACTATATGTTAAGGAATGATGATGGCATTTTATCTGAGTTCTTTAAAACATCATGATTGAATAAAGTATAAAAAATGAATAGACTGGATCATGTCCAGTCTATTCAGTCTCTTCCTTATCTTTTATTTCAATAACTGCCTGTCGTATCTGACACCTACGATTCTGTTTTAAATACATCCACTTCCTCTTTTAATTGGGCAGCTATAAATAATAGCACTTCCGCTCTTGCTGTCATCTCTTCTGCCGAAGCCATCTGTTCTTCTGTTGTTGCCGCTACTTCCTGGGAATGAGCTGATGTTTCTTCAACAATTCCTGATATTTCAGCAATGGCATTGGAAATATCATCAGACAAAGCCATCACAGTCTTGAAAGCAGTATGAAT
>JAUQXG010000488.1 GCA_030834765.1 Lutispora sp. | reverse complement strand
TAGATTTAAATCGAAGGATCTCTTCTAAGGAGGATGGCACACTTATGGCTTTTATCTTTTGAAAATCTATATTTGATGCAGTAAGAAGCCGAACCATCTCATCTGCTTCTCCATCCTTATCTTCGATAAGAAGTATGCTTGGTCGGTCTACAATAGTAGTATAGCCTGAGGCTTCATTGTTCTCTGTCAATGTGTCAAAATCAGACTCTATTGCAGCTCGATAGCTTTTGAATCCACCTTCGGCAGCAATATCCTTAAATACAAATCTATTGATTCCTTCAGTGATCTGTATATTTTGCTCTGATTGTTTCTGCCTTCCGCTAAAAAGTGATAGCTTTGCATTTCCAGAAACTTTGCTAGAGATCGTCACCGTAATATTGAATACTTGACCTAAATTTACTTTTGGTGGAAGAACAATGCTGTCTACAGCAATTTCATTTTTTATATCTCTATTGATTTGGTATACTTTTAAATCAATGGACTCATTTAACAGAGAAGAGGAAATCTTATTGCTAGCTCCAACATTCTCTTCTCCATCTGTAACAAGAACGATTCTTTTCCTTGTGTTTTGAGGAATAATTGCAATAGATGCAGTCAAAGCATTTTCTATATTTGTATATCTGCTGTCTGGACTAGTTTCAATTTTATGAAAAGTAGTCGCTTTAGAAATAAAATTTTCTACTAAAGCATTACCTCCAAAAGTTACTACACCGACCTGATCTTTATCTGTCTTTTTATTATTTGCCGCCCTAACAAATTCCTCTATATTTCCTCTATAGGCTTTCATACTGTCAGATGCATCTAATACAAATATAGTTGTGGTTGTATCCACAAACCATTTTATATTGATTCCTGACAGGGAAAGAATAATTAAAATAAATATGAAATTTCTAAGAATCAAAAGTACTCTTTTTCTAAGCCAATACATTTTATTCAGACTCTTAGCTGTCATAAGGACAAATAGAATAGCTAAAGGAATCAGAAATAAGAAATAGGGTCTGCTAAAATCAATACCCACCTGTATACACCACCCATTCAAATGCCATGACCAAGAGCCCTAATAAAAGCAAGTATATAGATATATTCATCCCCCCACTTGTTTTGCTAGCTCCATCTGCATCGCTTTTCATTATGAAGGATTCTCCACTTATATCAGATTCGGTTTCAGAGGGAAAATTAGCACAAAAAAGATAAGAGGTTTCGGTCTCTCCAGCTTTCTCTAAAACCTTATATATTCCAAGTTCATCGGTATTCTCAAAAGCTCCAATTGGATAACGAAGTGTTATTTCTTCTCTTTGTCCAGAAGGCTTCATAACAGCGGCAGCTGTTACATCTGATGATATGTCTAAATTCACCTGCTCTCCTGATTTTACAACAGTCTTTTCGTTACTTCCTATACCAATAAGATAAGACAATAGACTGCTGAACAACATTGGATATTCAGAGCTCAGGACAAAATCACTATCATGCAAATCAAAGGCAATAATGCTTTGTCTTTGGCCCTTGTTCTCGCCAACCATGACAGCTGTTTTTCCATCCACAGTCATCACTTCTTCCGCCCAATAAGGCATTTCTATTGTCTTAAACTTTGAAACCGATGCATTCAAACCACCTATGTATTTGGTTAGAGAGTGCGTTACTGCCTTTAGTGCTCCTCCTTGGATAACCTCCCCTACTACGAAATGTTTGTTTTCTAAGGGTGGATTAATGACTAATAGGCTACCGCTTTTAGGCAAGATATCAGGTAAGCTTCCATCGTATATATATAAATCATATTTATCATCAATTTTTTCATTTTCTACGCTCTTGTATACCTCTAATCCTGATATGATTGTCAGCATCTTTTCAATAAATATATTCTTATTGGAAACCATCAGTACTTTCTTAGGCTTTACTGCCTTTATAATGTCAAAAGCTGAATTATCTTCTAATAATCCGTCTTCTTCTGTTAATTCTCCATAAATATAGGAAACATCTCCAGGAATGCCATCAAAATATATACTTTTTGATTCCCCGGGCTTAAAATCTACATTTTGTATATGAATTAACTTTTCTTCCCCATAAAGAGATATTTCCCTGGAAATATCGACATCACTTCTGTTGGTTACCCTTATAAGTGCTTTTAGAGAATCCTCCTCTATGCTATGGGAGATGTAATCTATGCTAGCATTCTCAAGTTTAGAGGCTATCACTTCAACTTCTCCCTTTATATCATCTATACCAACTTTATTGTCTGAATATATCATAACCTTGCAGCTCTCATATTGTTTCGACAAAGCTTTGGATAATGCAACTGCATCATCCATGTTGCCTGTGGAGTTGCTCGTTTTTATTTCGTTTATTTTATTTATTGTATCAGCCTTATTCTTAGAAGCATTTATTAATATTTCGGTTTTTCTTCCCGATGAAACAACTGTAAAATTGGCTCCAGAAGCACTGCTCTTGACCATGTTCACTGCCTTTTGCTTTGCTGCTTCAAGCCTAGTAGAATTTTTATATAAGGCGTTCATACTACCCGAATTGTCTATGACAACTATAATATTCTCATAACTACCTGTACCTAGAGATAAATAAGGATTAGACAAGGCGAAAGTCAAAAACAGCACAATAAGAAGCTGGAGATAAAGCAGTAAGTTTTTCTTTAGCCTTTGCCATGGAGTATTCACTTCAATATCTTTTAATGCTTGTTCCCATAAATATGTACTTGGGACGATTCTTTCCTCAAACTTCTGCTTCAATATATACATAAGCATAACAAGAGGGATAAGGGATAAGAAAGTCAGCGCCCAAGGAGAAAACAATCTCATAAAATGTAACACCTGCCTTATGGTTGAAACTTTAAAAAGCTAAATGATCCCTGCTTTTGTAAATTCCTCAAATATTATTTTTTCAATAGACTGCTCTGAAGATACTTGTATATAAGTCACTCCCATTTTGTTTGCGAATTCTTTTATATTGTTGATAAACTTTTCTACTTCCTGTTGATATTTCTTTAAAACAGCAGGGGTAACTGCAACATCTCTTAAATTTCCTGTTTCACTATCTACAAGTTTAATCTGCCCTTCCATAAAAGGATTTATCTCTTCATTGGCTAAAATATGTATCAGTATAATCTCTTGCTTTTTAAACAAAAGATATTTTATCGTTTCCTCCACTCCTTCGGGAGTAAAAAAATCAGAAACGATAATAGAAATTCCTCTGCTATGAAATTCTTTTAGCTTTATACATTTGTTTATATCTGTACTCCCTGAAAACTCGATACTTTCTAAAAACTTTATACATCTGTCAAAGGAAGCTCTGCCTGTCATGGGTTGAGATGGTCTTAATGCGCCATCCTTCATCATATTTATGCATACTCTATCCATGTTGCCCAAAGCCAGATACGTAATGATTGCCGATAGCTTTAATCCTGTGTCCCACTTCTTTACACTTCCAAAATCCATAGATTTGCTGCAATCTATAAATACGTTGATAAAGGCCTCCCTTTCCTCCATAAAAAGCTTTATAAAAAGCTTATCAAATCTTCCATAGGCATTCCAATCTATCCTTCTAAAGTCATCACCATCTGAGTACTCTCGAAAATCTGAAAATTCAACAGAGCTGCCTTTGCTTCTTGACTTTCTATTACCTCCTGCACCTTCTGTCATCAACATTCTACTTTTTATAGCGATAGCTTCCAGCTTCTTTAGGAAATCCGAATCAAATATCTTCATAATAGTCCCTACTCTACACGAACATAATCAAGGAGCTTATTTATCAAATCGTCTGATGATATGCCATCGGATACTGCATCGAAATTCATAAAGAACCTATGTCGAAGTGCTGGAAAAGCTACATATCTTATATCTTCAAAGGCTACATTATATCTGCCCTCAAGGAGAGCGCGGGCTCTTGAAGTATTGATAATGGCTTGGGCAGCTCTGGGGCTCGCTCCATAGCGTATATATTTTTTTGTATCTTCTGAAGCCAGTGTATTATCAGGATGAGTGGCCAATACAACTCTAAGTGCATAATCCATTACTGATTTTGAGATAGGAATCTCTTTTATAAGTGCCCTGATCTCCACGATCTCACGATTGCCTATCACTTTATTTAGCTCAACTTCCTTATTACTTGTTGTTACATCCATTATTCCATGAAGCTCCTCCAGTGTTGGAAACAATACATTCAGCTTAAAAAGAAACCTATCTAACTGGGCCTCTGGGAGTGGATATGTGCCCTCCATTTCAATTGGGTTTTGCGTAGCAAGAACCATAAAAGGCGATGGAAGGTCATATGTGTTTTTCCCAACTGTAACAGTCTGCTCCTGCATTGCTTCTAATAATGCGGATTGTGTTTTTGGTGTTGCTCTATTTATTTCATCAGCAAGCACAAGGTTCGCAAATATAGGCCCTTTTTGAAATTCAAATTTGCTATTTCCCACAGCATCCTTCATGATTAAATTTGTACCCATCACATCAGCAGGCATCAAGTCAGGAGTGAATTGTATTCTAGAAAAGGAAAGATCCATCACTTTTCCTAAAGCTTTTACAAGCTGCGTTTTCCCTAATCCTGGAACACCTTCCAAAAGAACATTTCCACCTGTGAGTATAGCCATAATGACCTGTCTGATGATATCCTTTTGTCCTATAATCGCCTTTCCAACTTCTGCTTCTACAGCTTTCACGATACTTATTGCAGCTTCCACTCTTTTCTCATCAAAATTCATTGGTTTCTCCTCTCTACTCCTCTAAAGTTCCAAAATAAATTTTCACCAATTCTTTCATTCCTTCAGGTATATCTGAACCATTTATGCTTTCTATGGCATTTTCCTTATATTCTCCTATGACCTGATTATAAGGTACTGCTTCACCCCTCATTGTGGGTGACTTGTCAGTTATCACTTGATCTGAATTTCCTTCAGTGCCTTTCTTTCCGCCTAATTCAGATGTTTGGCCTTCACCACCTAGAGTCTTTGGTGTAAATATCTTTTCATATTCTCCTGTCTTGGTTTCTGAATTGCCTTTCTGCCCGATTCCTCCTGTAGGATTTATAGGAGTCTGATTTTCCTGCCCTTTCTCTGTGCCTTGTCCAGCCCCACCCTTGCCTTGCCCCTGGCCACCATTTCCATTTTGTCCAGGTTGATTGCCGTTGCCTGGCTGGTCGCTCAGCCCTGGCTGTGCGCCTTGTCCTGTCTGACCTTCCTGCATATCACTCAATTCTTTAGATAATTCACTTAGGGCATCTGAAAGTGCTGGATCATACATCAAATCCTCCAGCGCTTTGGCTACAGCATCCAATTCACCTTGAATATCTCCCAGCTCTCCTGTAGCCATCTTTTTTGCCAGCTCTGAAAAAGCCTTCTTAAGTTCTGGATTGTCTTTGAGTATTTCTGCAAACTTTGAATATTCCGCAGCCAGCTCCTTAAGCTTTGAGGGAGTCATGGTTTCTAGCTCCCTGGCTAATCTGCTTAAATCCTTTTTTACAGAAACCATATCCCGATTTTTAATCAATTCTCCAAGCTCTTTTGTCATTTCACTTGTCTCAAGCTTCTCTGCTATTTTATCTAGCTCTTCATTTCCATATTCTTTTTTCATCATCTCAATTTTTTTATCCCACTTTTGCAATGCCTTATTTAATTCTTTTTCATTGGTTGTGGTTTTTAAATCTTTTTTTAGCTCCTCAAGCTTTTTATTGATCTCTTTTCTTTGTTCCAATGTAAGCTTGAGATTTTTATCTATTTTATCAGCTGCTTTATCAATCTTTTTCTTAATCTCTGTAATCTTTATTTTTTGCTTATGAATATCTTCGGCCTTTTCCTTCATGGAGTTGGGCAAGAATGCACTTAATGCAAGTGCTGCTGTCAAAATCAAGACAACCGCTATATATTTATGATTCACTATAATAGGGACTGACTTTTTTAAATCAAAGGTCCGAATATGAGTAAGGGCATCTTGTTTTTGCAAGGCCGCCATGCCTCCATCCTCGCCAATTAATTCTAAAGCTGTGATCGTTCTTTCCTGAAGGCCTTTTGAATCAGCAGCTAACGCAGCCTTCTTTCTATCTGGCAGTCTCAGAAAGGCATAAATACTACCTAAGCACAAAGCTGGTATGATCATATATAAAGATTTACTATATACACTATGGATAGGCACAAACCTTGAAAGCACAGCTAATAAAAGTCCCAAGGCCAATGCAGCTGACAAGGCAACTAAACCACAATTTATAGCTTTTCCAGCAAATATCCTTCTGCGGACTTTTTCAACAAATGCGATGATTTCAATATCAATCTTACTCATCATAATTCCTTTCTGCACCTAAGCTACATAAATTAAATTAAACCAGGCTATCGCTTTTTTAAACTGTCATAAGCTCTTTTTAATAGTTTTTCGCCTTACTGCTTTATGCTTTAAAGGGTTCAATTTCATTGCAGATAGCCAAATAAGAAATGCGGAAAATATCATGTCAATGACTATATTAATCATCCAAGGCTTCATAAAAAAATGTTTGGTATTATTATAGTCAAGTCCTATTAAGAAATCAAAGTTTCCTCTTCCTAGCTGTTCTAAAAGCACCGATGAAAAACCAGTAACAGGATTTATATACATGATATATGACAAATTGTTCTGATTCCAGCTATGCAATATTACTTCGAAGTAAAACAAAGTTAAAAACAGGGTGCCTAATGTTAAAAAAGCTACAGCTCCATATGTCAAAACATTGGCGACTGTTGTTTTTCTAAAATAGGTTGAAAAAAACATGCCTATGCTTCCTATCATAATGGAAGTTGCTATATAAAAACCCATCAGCTGCAATAGCTCCACAAGAGATATTCCGCCAAACATAAATATCATCGAAAATATAGGAAGAGATGCTACGATCAATAGAATGATATGGCTAAGGGATGCAAAAAGCTTGCCTATAATAATGGATAAAGGAGACATGCTCGTAGAAAGCAGTAAATCCAAAGTCTGCTTTTCTCTTTCTCCTGATATAGCTCCTGCTGTAAGGGCAGGTACAATAAATAAAATCAACGCAAACTGAAATATGGAGAGCAATGTATAGGAGCTAACTGCAAGTTCTGGATTTATGATAGATGTATACATATCACTAGCAGTTGTTATCAAGAAAAATACTGCAACAAGTGCAAGGATAGCCAAGTATACTGTAATAATTCCTACTGCCCTCCATCCTCGCATTTTTACCTTTAATTCTTTTAAAAGTACAGGATTTACATTCATATCTCTAACCTCCCACAGCTATGCTGCACAAAATTTAATGTGAAAAGATGCAGGCTTTTCAATCTGTATCCCCCTTTGTAACCTTCATGAATATATCTTCCAGATTACCATCAAGGGGTGTAAACGAAAACACTGGTATCTCTTTTTTTATCAAGACCTGAAGAACCATTGCCATATCATCATCGGTGCCTTCAAAGTCTATCTGAATTATATGATCCGTATTGGTTGCTTTCTCTATATTAGGGAACTCTTTTAATATCATTAATGCCTCTTCTGTTTTATCTCTTACTTTTATTTTTATTACCCTTTTGCTATAGACCTGTTTCATAATATCATCCATGCTGCCACGGATGACGACTTTTCCATTGTCTATGATTCCTATGCTGGTGCATAGCTCTGAAAGCTCCGAGAGTATATGAGAGCTTATGATGATTGTCTTGCCCATATCCTTTAAGTTTCTCAGTATTTCCTTCATCTCCACTCTTGCTCTTGGGTCCATTCCAGAAGCTGGCTCATCCAGTACCAAAAGCTTTGGATTATGAACTAAGCATCTTGCTAGACAAAGCCTTTGTTTCATACCACGAGACAAACTATCTACATAAAAATTTCTTTTATGTTCCAGCTCTACCAGCTGCAAAAGATCTGCTATCATGCTTTTTGTTGCATCTGGCTTTACTTTATATATAGATGCATAGAAATCTAAATACTCATGGACCTTCAAATCATCGTATACACCAAAGAAATCAGGCATATATCCTATTTTCTCTTTTATCTCTTTCATATTTTTCCTTGCATCTATACCATCTAAAATTATTTCTCCAGAATCAGCATTTAAAAGTCCGCAAATAATTTTCATTGTAGTAGTTTTCCCAGCACCGTTTGGTCCAACAAAACCAAATATCTCACCTTCAGGAACTTCAAGGTCTAGTCCATCTACAGCTAAAAACTTTCCATATCTTTTGGTAAGTCCCTTTATTTGCAGCATTATTTCACACTCCCTTTGACACCAATCTGTGGAATCTGCATTTCATCATCTTCTATATCAAACTTAAACTTTAAAACGTTGTCCTGGTTTATATACTTTTCTATATCTGATTGGATGATATCCATATTTCCATATTGACCCTCTATCCAGCTAGACATCTTTGTATCCCATATATATTGTTTCACATTGGCAGCAGGTACTGTGAATCTGATAGCTACCTCTTCTACCGACACAGTTTTATCTATTTTAAAACTCATTTCAAAGCTTCCATTCCCATAAATAACATTTCTGTTCTGATCAAAGCCATTTTTAGCAGAAGAATTATTCACAAGCTCCGGCTTAATATAACCTAAAGGATACTCTATCTTGTTTCCATTGGTAAAGCTTAACTTTGCATTTGAAAGTACAAGAGTCTTCTCCAGCTTTTTTACTTCTTTGCCGTTGACAAATATTTTTCTGCTGATAGGGGTATGGCTCCAACCAATAAGCAAAGAGTTTTCTATTCCAGCAGATTGATTTAAAAAAGTCTCCATCACCTGTCTTTTTTGCTGATTTTCCCGATATTCCATAAGCTCTGCATCTTTCAATTTAGATGGACTACTAAGAGCCGGTGCTGCATATGGTTCCTTGTATATTAAATTCAGCATATCATATTTGTTTCCATAAAAATTTTTCATTAATAAGTCAATATTTTTCGTGTCTCCACTTTTTATTTCGCCTATGATTGCAAGTTGATTTGCGCTAATAAGATATAACTCTTCTAAATCATAATCCGTATTGTTGCTTATAGTGCCAGTCACCCTATCTTTAGCATATTTTAGGTTTGTATTTAGCTTTCCTTTTATAGGTGCTGTCATCTCTGCTACCACGGTATTCATAGACCACAACCCTGTTTTATAAAACTCTATACCCGTCTTAGCCCCTAATATAACCTTTGAGTCCACCTTAGTAGACTGCACATCTGAATTCCTATCATTATAAAAGTTACTAAAGGAAATAGGTTTCAAGTTCATGCCTTCCTCTGGCTCTATTGTTAAATCACTTTTTGTAGGATTGAAAATTCCAGCATATACTTTATGATTTACCCCACCACTTTCATCTATTTTTGCAATGGATATGATGTTTGCTATAGGCTCACTAAGTCTTGTTCCGAAGCCTACAAAATATATGATTCCTGCAAATATCACTGATAAGGCTGGAATCGTAAGCCACATCAGCTCTCTTTTATCAAATCGCTTCAAAACTAGGTAGTTTATTGGTGCAGCTATGATAATATAAATAATGAAAAGGAAAATGATGGTGCTGGATTTTGGCGCTGTCAATTCTGGCGCATTCCGAAGGGCATATTGGAGCATGGTATAATCCCCTTCAAGTCTCCCCTTATTCCCCCACCTGGACTTCACCTCAGACGAAATCAACTTATCTATAATATTGGCAGAAAAATCTCTATTTCCAATCCATGCAGTAAGAGGCTTTAGCCCAAAATCAAAAGCGAAGACACCTATTGTTCCAGCGCCTTTTTTTATTTTACTGCCAAGAATCATCTCTCCTTCTTTTAGTATGGTTTCCCCTTCATGGATGTTTAACTTCAAAATATCTAGCTCCAAAGGCTCTGCACTTATGAATCTTGTTTCATCATCATATAAAGAACTAGTGATTATCTTTGAAGTCTCTCCTGTAGTTCCAGCAATAAAATTATCTTTGAAAATATTTAAAGTCTTTGCACCATAAGGCCCAGTGCCTACTATTAAAGTGCCTCCATCTAAAACCCAGCTCTTTAAGGCATTGTATTGCTTTTCTCCAAGCTTTGCAGTGTCATAGTTATTTATTATGATGACATCAAACATCTTCATTACTTCCTGTTCTTCAGGAAAGCTGTTTTCGTCAAGCTTTACTGTATTGGTGCTGTTTGAATAATTAGGAGCAGTTATTTTATCAATATATCTTATACTTTCATAATCATCACTTAAAAAGCCAATAACCAATGTTTCTGAGCTGGCTCCATTGACTATTCTTGCTGTTTTTTTGTATATGATCTTGCCATTTTCAACAATATTTATATTCATTGTATTTGTAAACTTTAATATGGGTACATTCAAGGTTATTTTTTTATTGGTATTCATGGGAATATTGATAAGCTGTGTATACAGCGTAATATTATTATTTTCATTGATCGTCTCTATTTGGATCTCACCGCTTAAATCCTTTAATTTATTGTCTACCTCGATTTGAACAGGAGCCAAATATCCAATCTTATAAAATTTACTATTATCCTTGTCAAAACCTACATTCACCGATACATCTAAAGAAGTATCCGCCGCTACATCGAATCCTACAAAAAGGCTTATACACAAAA
>JAUQXG010000487.1 GCA_030834765.1 Lutispora sp. | reverse complement strand
TGACTAGATTGGTAAGAAGCAAGGCATTATCAGAAAATAGAAAGGACTATGTGAATGCCTCCAGAATAATGGGAACAAGTGATTTGAAAATTATGTTTAGTGGTATTTTTCCTAACATCAGCTCAATTATCATCGTTGATTTAATTTTAAGTTTCGCCGGTAATATCGGAATTGAAACGGGGCTGTCCTTTTTAGGATTTGGGTTGCCACCTTCAACCCCGTCCCTTGGAACTTTAGTTGCTTATGCTAGAACTCCGGGGGCTATGTCAAATAAATTATGGTTATGGCTGCCTGCATCATTATTAATATTAGTCATGATGCTTTGTATAAATTATGCCGGGCAAGCAGTTAGAAGAGCATCCGATGCAAAACAAAGATTAGGTTAATGAAAGGGAGGAAGAAAATGAAAAGATTTTGTAAAGTTCTTATCTCATTGTTGTTGGTACTATCTCTTATGTTGGTGGGTTGTACTAAACAGCCTGACGTGCCGGCAGATGGCAAACAAGAAGTAAAGGAAGGGACCCCTACATCAGTAAAAATAGACTTGCCTTATCCAACGGTTTTACAAAAAGATGGCGCAACAGTTGGCGGAACACTTAATGTGGCATTGGTGGCAGATACGCCTTTCGAAGGTATTTTTAACACATTTTTATATTCAAATAATGTAGATTTTCTATTAATGAAACCAGTAAATTCTAATTTTATGAAATCCGGCCCAAACCATGAGATTGTTGATGGCGGATATTGCAATGTTGAATTTGACAAGGAAGCCAAGACTGCAACTTATAAGATTAATAAAGGCTTAACTTGGTCCGATGGAGTGCCTGTAACTGTCGATGATTTAATCTTTGTATACGAATGTATTGGAAGCAAAGATTATGAAGGTGTACGATATGACAGTGACTACAAAAATGTAATAGGGATGGAAGAGTATCACAACGGCACTGCAGATGCTATTTCAGGCTTGAAGAAGATTGATGATAAAACACTGGAAGTATCCTTTAAGGAATTTTCTCCTGGTATCCTATGGGGTGCAGGACTTACCTACAATGCTGAACCAAAACATTATTTGAAGGACATTCCATTGGCTGATATGGAAGGTCATGACAGGGTGAGAATCAAACCAGTATCCTGCGGTCCATTTATGGTTTCCAATATCGTACCTGGTGAATCCGTAGAATATGTTCCAAATCCATATTGGTTTGGAGATAAACCTAAGGTTGATAAAATTGTTTATAAAAGAACAAGCCCCGATACCATTGTAGAAGCATTAAAATCCGGCACATTTGATGTAGTTGACCCAATTAATGTTAACAGTTATCTGGAGTATAAAGATTTAAGCAATATTTCATTGCTATCTAAGGTAGGCAAAACTTATGGATATGTAGGATTTAAGCATGGAAAATGGGATTCTGCAGCCGGTAAAGTGGTGATGGACGAAACCAAGAAGATGTCTGATGTAAAATTAAGACAGGCAATTGCTTATGCCATGGATAATGCTCAAATTGCAGAGATGTTCTATAATAATCTAAGAATCCCTGCCAATACATTAATCGATCCATCCCATGCAACATTCTGGAACAATAATCAAGAAGGATACAATTATAACCCAGAAAAAGCGAAACAAATTCTTGATGAAGCTGGATATCTTGACAAGGATGGCGATGGAAAGAGAGAAGACCCAAAGGGTAATAAATTAACAATCAATTTCCTTTCTATGTCAGGGGGAGATATTGCTGAACCATTATCTCAATTCTATGTCCAATGCTGGAATGATGTTGGATTAGATGTACAATTGCAAAACGGCAGATTGATAGAAATGAATGCTTTCTATGACATGGTTGAAGAAGACAATAA
>JAUQXG010000059.1 GCA_030834765.1 Lutispora sp. | reverse complement strand
CTCCATCATTATTCAAGCTTTGAAATATTTCCATGATTTCTTCACTGGATTTAGAATCTAAGTTCCCCGTAGGTTCATCAGCCAGTATAATAGCAGGGTCATTTACCAACGCTCTTGCGATGGCCACTCTTTGCTTTTGCCCGCCTGATAACTCATTTGGCCTGTGATGCATTCTATCTCCCAGACCTACCTTTTCTAAAGCAGCCTTTGCTTTTTTTTGACGGTCTGTACTTGACATACCTGCATACATCATAGGCAGCTCCACATTGGCAAGGGCAGAAAGCCTGGGGAGAAGATTAAAAGCTTGAAATACAAAGCCTATTTTTTTATTTCTTATGGCCGCCAGCTGATCATCATTTAATGTTGATACATCTTCGCCATCTAGGATGTATTTGCCGTCAGTACATCTATCCAGACAACCTAGTATATTCATGAGGGTCGATTTGCCTGATCCTGATGCTCCCATTACTGCCACATACTCATTTGGTTCAACTTCAAAGTTAATAGCTTTTAAGGCTTCAACCTGTATGCTGCCCGTATCATACACCTTCTTCAAATTTTCTGTTTTTATTATCACTTTGTTTCGCCCCCAGCTATTTTGATCATATCTCCATCTTTAAGTGTTTCTGGAGGGTTTGTTATATAAGAGTCTCCATCTTTGAGACCTTCTTGGATCTCTATGTCAAAGTCTGTTTCCAGGCCTGTAGTTACATATGTTTTTATAGCCTTAGCATCTTTTACTGTAAATACATATGTTTTGCCATCAGTATCTTTTAATATAGACTCAAAGTTTACTGCTAATATGCTTGGTTTTTCATTTAACACGATTTCTGCATCTGCTTCATATCCTACTTTCATCTTGTCATCTGGGTTGTCTATGGTGATACCAATTTCTACTTTTGGCTCTGTATTTGTTCCGCTTTGCTTTAACTCAGCGATGCTGCCTATGTAGGTCACTGTTCCAGTATATTTTTTATCCAATCCCTTTACTTTTATGGTTGATTTTTGTCCTAAAGACAAAGTAACTGCATCATATTGGCTTACTTCGATATTTATTTTATAGGAAGAAAGATCCTGAATCATGATGATGCTATTTTGTGCATCTGGGTATTGATTGGCTTTTACATCAAGCTTTACTATTTTTCCATCTATATTTGCTTTTATGGTTGCATCGCTTAGCTTTGTATTGATATTTGTTAAGTCTGAACGATTCATTTCCAGTTGCTTTTTTTGCTGCTCTATTTGATAATTTCTATCTACATCAAAATCAGCCAAATTATTTTGTGCGTTGGTGAGCTGTATTTCCATGAGGCTTACTTGATTTTCTGCATCGTCAGCAGCTTTTTTATATCGGTCATACTCATCTTGTGATATGTATCCACTTTCAAATAAGGCTTTGTTATTCTCATAATCTTGTTTTGCTTTATCATGATTTCTTTTTGAAGCATTTAAATTCAGCTCCGATTGTGCCACCGCGTTTTCTAAACTTTTTTTATCTTTTATTACATTCGCATTTTGAAGTTTATTTAGATTTATACTTGAAAGCTCTACATTTAACTTCGCTTTTTGCAGCTGGTACTCATAGTCCTTTGCATCAAGTTTCAATATAGAAGTTCCTTTTTTTATGTCTTGGCCTTCTTCTACAAAGACATCCAGAACTTTTACGGTGGATAATAGTGCTACTTGTTCACTGTTATTTGCTTCAATATTTCCTGTCACTGAAATGGTTTGGGATAAATCTTTTAAAGCAACTTCTTTCACTGCCACTTCTGTAAGTTTAGGTTTTGATGCATTGATAGCTGAGATAATACCCACTACTGCAATTACCCCAATTATTGAAAATACGATTATTTTTTTCTTTGTAAATTTAAATTTCAATTTCATCTTCCTCTCTATATTATAATGCTATTTTATATATACCATTATTTTATACGAAGAAGAAGTAAAAAAGTTTGAATTTTGAAGAAAAATTCATAAAAAAAACAGATGGGAATTAAATTCCCATCTGTTTTCTGTAGTTTTAGATTATTCTGCTATTGGTGCTTCGTAGAAACCTTTGAAGCTAAATCCTGATCCAA
The DNA here is from genome assembly GCA_030834765.1 of Lutispora sp. GTDB lineage: Bacteria > Bacillota > Clostridia > Lutisporales > Lutisporaceae > JAUQXG01. Next base: position 6,783 of record JAUQXG010000059.1, on the reverse strand, counting down.
TGCCTGTAATTTTTACAGTATAAGTTTCATCTGCATTAAAGTTATCAACTGTTTTATCAAGTGTTACTTTGTTAGTCGCTGTTGCACCTACTGTTGCTGTTGCAACTTCTGCATTATCTTTGTCATATACTGTAACTGTTACATTGTCAACATCTTTGAAAGTGAATACGCTTATTGTATTTGCATCAAGAACGTCTACGCCCATGATGTAGTTACCGATTGGCTTAACATCTGTTCCTTCGAACTCATAAGTGTATTCTTTGTCCATTTTGTTTCCAGCCATGTCTGTAGCTTGTGTTGATACAGAGATTGTGTAAATATACTTGGCATTTAATGATTTATCACCAAGGTTAAGGTTTACAAGTGTACTGTCGTCTGCATCAATGGCACCTGCTACTGTGCCTAATACTACTTCTTTACCGTCTTCTTTTACATAAGTTATTTTGTATGATCCAGGTGTTTTGATTTCTTCATTGAACTGAAGTTCAATTGTCTTGTAATCAACTGCTGTTACGGAGTCAACATATGGTACTTCTTCATCTACAATATAAGTTGTGATTAAAGTTGTTGAACCATCTGTGTCTTGAACATCTACACCATAGATGCTTTTTAATGCTGCACTTAGGTCAAATGCTAAGTCTTTATCAGCAGCCATTTTTGAAGTTGTAGTAAGATATACGATTGTTGCATCATCTTTGTCTGTTGCTACTGCGAAAGTATAGCCGCCTACTGTTACGGAAGCTGTTTTTACAGCAACTTTTTGGTCAAATATAAGTTTGATTTTGCTTACTGTAATTTGCTCTGATGATACTAGCTCAGCAGCTACTGGAGCTTCGCTTACACCGTATACTGTTTTGTATTCAGCTTCTGCTAAATCAAGAGCGTTTCCTGACATATCAGCTACTGTTAATTCTGTTATTGTATATTCAGTGTCATCAGCTAATGTTTTGCCTGATGGCATTAAGAATTCAATTGTAGTGTCATCATTGTAGCTGTCAACCTTTGTTAATGTGTCTGAACCTATTTTCATGGATACTGGAGCTTTTACATTGATTTTTTCACTGAAGTCAATTCTTACAACTTTGTTGTTTAAAACTTCAATTGATTCAATTGTAGGAAGTTCAGTATCTAGTGCTGTTCTTGCTGCTACAAATTTAGCTTTTACGTTCTTTGTAACATTTCCTGATAGGTCAACGATGTTGTTCATTGTTACTTCATAAGTCTTACCTGCTGTAAGTTCTGGTAATGTTAATGTTACAGATTTTGAATCCTTACCTAATTCTGCTTTGATAGCATTTCCTACGCTGTTGTTTACAACATAGTTAGTTGGATCTTCTGCTGATATTTCAGTTATTTCTTTATTGAATATGATTTTGATTTGAGTCAAGCTTGAAGCTACGATCTGTGAAACGCTTGCTGGTTCTTTTGAAGCCTTAACAGATGCGATTGTTCTAGTAACTTCTGCCATTACATTGCCGTACTCATCTTCAACATTTGTTACTGTTATTTTAAATGATGTTTTTTCATCAAGTGCGCTTGTTGAGATTCTTACTATTTTATTATCTGCTTTATCTTCCTTTACAACAATTCCTTCAACTTCGATATCGTTGTTGAATGTGTAGTTGCTAGGATCGATCATAGTTGCTTTATTCATTCTGCTTGCATCTGAGAATGTTACTTCTACAAGCTTGTCTGTAAGAACTTTAACTGTTGCTGTTGGCTTTGATTTGTCTGGAGCTACTCCATAGAAATCTTTCTTTGTTTCTTTTGCCATTTTGTTTGCTAATACTTTTGTATCAACAATATTGTTAACAGATAGTGTATATTTTACACCTGTTTTTTGTGATGCAGTTGTTAATTCAACGATTGTCATATCTTCATTCGCATCTTCAACTAGCTTTGCACTTACAATTTCAAGATTTTCTGTAGCTGAACCATTCTTGTAAGTGATGCTGTAATTTGCAAGATCTTCTGCTGATGCTGCAGTTACTTCTTCATTGAAGTTTACTAATATTCTTGTGTTTGTTGCTTTATCTACTGTGCTCACGATTGGAGCTTTTGTATCTTCTTTTGCTAAGAATACTTTGTTTGCTGTTTTTAATACAACTAAGTCAGCACTCTTTACATTTGTTACTGTTACTTTGTATGAAGTGCTTACTTTCATACCTTCAGTTGTTAATGTAACAACTTTTCTTGATGAGCTAAGCTCAGCTTTTACTACTTTGATTCCAGCTATAGCATAGTTCGCTACATCTGTTGCGGATGCTTTGTCCATAACTTTGTCAAATGTTAATTCAACTCTTTGTGTATCTGTACCTGTTGCTTTTACTAAAGAAGGAACTTCTGTATCTTTAGCAATACCTGCAAAGTTTACGGATACTGAACCTACTGATATTGTATATGCTTCTCCAGCTTTTTGTGCTGCTGTAGTAAGAACTGCTTTTGTAGCTGTTTCTACTGCAACTGATTTAACTTCTAAAGCTGTAGTTGTGCCTTTAACTAGTATTTTGTAAGCGCCTGCAAAGTTTGCTGGTGCTGAAGTGAATTCAACTTCTACTTTATCATTAGCGATTGCTTTTACTGATTTAACTGTTCCGTTTGCTACGATTAGTCCAAGTTCAGCAGCTTTTTCAGCTGAGATCTTGCCTGCAGCAATTAGAGCTGAGATTAATTTGCCGTTTTCTGCTTTTAAAGCTTCTACTGTAGCTACTGCTAAATCATTTACTGTGAATTTAGCTACGTTGGCTGCTGATAAACCTTTTGAAGCTGCAAATTCGAAAACTTCTGACCAAGTGAATTGTCCCACTACTTCTGCTGTAGTTTGCTTGTAACCTAGTGCTTCAAGCATTACTTTGTAGTATGATTGTGCATCTATTACTTGGTTTGCGTTAAAGTTTCCGTTTTCATTTCCGATGAAACCTAATTCTGGGTGAGCTGTTAGGTAAGCACCAATGTTTTTACCGTCTGCCCAAGCATATGCTTTCATGTCTGCGAAATTATTTTCACTTGTGAAAGCGATTGCTTCTTGTTCAAGACCTCTTAGTCTTAATACCATGATTGCTGATTGCAATCTTGTTGGTGCTGTTGCTAAGTATTCTGGAGTAACACCACTTTGATTGTTACCTACTAGCATGCCAAGCTCTGCACATGCTTTTGCGTCGGCACCGATTGTAGTAGTATCTGCAAGTACCGCTGAAAATGATGAAAATACTAATGCAAATGCTAATACAAGTGCTAAAATTCTTTTACTCATACTTGTCCTCCTTATAATTGGGGTGTCTTATATTTTTCTTTGACACCTACTTTTACTTAGATTATGGTAACCATCGATTTATGTTGAGCAGCGACGAGTGCACATATGCACTGCATAAATGACTACAACACAAATTGGTTCACATAATCTTGTAATATAGTTATTCTAGCATAGAAACTTCTGTTATTCTAGTACTGTTACAGAGTCGTAAATATCTGTAATGTCCGTGTAATGCTGTAATATTTAAAGTTAACATAATGTTAAAGAGAAACTTATAAAATTCAATAAAAATTTCAAAAAAAATAACGAAATAATATTACAGAGAAGTATGAAAGGATATTGAGTATTAAGATAGTTATTTGTTGAAACTTTGTGATTTATCCTTTAGAATTGAATTATAGGTTGCGTTGCCATGCGCTGTACTTTGGATGGGGGAAAAATTTTATGAAAATCAGCTTTGAAAAAGCAGTGATGATTACGATTATATTGATTGTTCTTATATCATCTTTTAGTTTATATAGTCAATATATTGATATCCTTAATATAAATATACCGGATACAAAGACAGAAGAGAATAAGAAAAGCTTAGATTTGCGTTTTTATACTTCTACCATAAAGCCGGATAATCTCTATACTGCTGGTGAATTTGAGAAAGCTCGTGATGAATATTTGAAACTTGCTTTTAGCGATACAACCAATACAGATCAAAAATCATATGTAATGTTCAAGCTGGGAATGAGTTATTACTATTTAAAGGACAATGAAAAAGCAGTGAATGCGCTTTTAAAGTCTACAGAGTATAGATCTGATAATGCGAATGCATATAATAATCTTGCGGTAATTTTTCAAAAAATGGGCAAAATAGAAAAGGCTATAGAATATGAAAATAAAGCCATAGATGTGCTGCCAGTTATAGAGTATAAATACAATCTGGCAAAGATATATGAACGGAATGGTGATTACGAGAATGCAGTGAAGCAGTTTTATATTGTGAGCAAAGGTGTTTATAATATGACTTTAGTAGATCCTATCAAAATACAAAACAGGATGTATAATCTTATGGGAAGCAAGAACATTAAGGATTATAGTGATGATAAGCCTGTGGTGGCCATGCGGCTCAAGGATCCTCAAGATGTATTGATCATTGATGAAGGAGACATGGATATAAAAGATATTAACTTCGATGTGAAGGTTTCTGGAAATGAAACAAAACTGCTGACTTGTATCTATAATATAAAGGAAAATGATCCATACAATCTGATTAAGTCTGTGAGTTGGGAAATAGAAAAGGATAATAAAGTGATATATAAAAGCAATAAGGATTCTATCCGTGTTACTGTAGACCAAGGAAGAGCCTATAGTGTAAATCTTACGGTACATTATAAAGGAAATAAGACCAAGGAAAGAACCACACAAATATTGATTACTCCTACTGGATATAAGACCAATTTTAAAACCAGTGAGATTGTTAGAACAGAAGATCAAAAAACCAAATGGTATAATTCGGCTATATATGAGCAGGTTTTTGAGCCTAGTTTCCAGATTTCTACAAAAGGTTATTATGATAGGTTTAATGTAATTTGGAGAAAAAACCTGAACTCCAAAGTTGAGCTGATGGAAAAGGATGTTATGGATACAGGCGGAGCCTTGTATATAGTAAATGAGTCAGAAAACCCAACTGGAATAGAAGCCAATCTTAGTGCTCTTTTAAATGATAAAAAGCTAAAAGGGAAGACCATAAGCATAAAGTTTTGGGCTAGAAAGATTACGAGCAAAGAAAATTTAAAGATTGTTATGAGAGTGGATAATAAACAATTTCCATTTGATGATTTTGACCTGGTATATAAATGGAAGCAGTTTGATATGACTTTAGCTATCCCAGAGGAGTGCAAAGGCTTAACCTTTGCGCTGACCATAGGACAGGATGAAGAGATCAAGATGGATGGATTTATTATCACTGTTTTAGATTAAAAAAATGGCGTCGCTTTTATTTACCATAGGGATATGCTATAATAATATGAGTATATAAGAAGGAGCTGATGTAATGACTAACGAGGAATTTCAGAGGCTGATATTAGAGAAATTGAATGGGCTGGACAAAATTGATAGCAGGCTTGATAGGGTGGAGAATAGGCTGGATAAAATAGAAAGTGAAGTATCCGGTGTAAAATCTGAGGTATCTGGTGTGAAATCCGAAGTATCCGATGTAAAATCTGAGGTATCCGGTGTGAAATCCGAAGTATCCAGTGTGAAATCCGAGGTATCCATTATTAAGAATCAGACAGCTATTTTAACAGAGTTTAGGACAGAAACCAATACAAAATTGAATGCTATAATTGAAGACAATAAATCTATCCATGAGCTTCTTGGAGAGCATGAAGTTTCCATAAGAACATTAAGGCGTAAACCAGTATAGTCGATAAAGCTTATCGGCTATTTTTTTGTAATTTTATAAATTTAAAAATACCAGGGAGCATATCAGAATCTCCCTGGTATTTTCGTTTTAATTTGTACTGATTGTCAATTCTTCTGTAGATATTTTTAGTCTATTATAGTCTATCATTCCTGTTTTGCCTGTGTCAGATACTTTTATAGTTAATTTGTCTTTCCCTTGAAGCTGGTATTTTAATTCTATTGTTATGATTTTTTTATTTTCGCTCAATGTTATTTTATCATTGGAGCTTGGATAGTAGCCTGCTCCTGTGAGTGTAAACCAACTTATGGAAGGTGTACTAACATTGATTTCTTTGCTAAAGCTTAGAGTGATGATTTTATTTTCTGTGTTGATAGAGGATGCGATGATCTCCAGTTCTGGAGCATTTGCACTGATTCCTGCAAATTCAACCTTTCTGTAGTCTGAATCCAATGTTTTACCTTGATAGTCTGTTACGGAGCTGCTGCTAAGCTCATACGTGCTGCCATCAGATAGTCCAGCATTATTGGCATTTAGATACAAGCTTACTTGAGTTTTGTCATCGCTGGCCACTTTTTCTGCTGTGGATATGGTTGTTGAGGAGCCACTTCCAGATTTTTTCCTTATTGTATAGGTTGCTGTAGCACCATTGGATACAGGCTCACTAAAGGTCACATTTATCATATGACGGTTGATTGGCGTTACTTCTACGATTTGTGGTGCTTCGTTAGCCATATCTACGCCATAGAACTCTTTGTAATAAGTATATTCTGAATCATTTTTCATTTGCACTGAGTTATAGCCTGCTCCATCTTTTATGATAGATTTTGGATAGATAATATATTCTTTACCTTCTGTTAAAGCAGTTCTAAGATATAGTGTTACAGTGCTTACTACATCACTTTGCACTGCGGATATTTTATCTATTGTTGCGCCGTTTATAGAGAAGGCGCTTGTAGTTAAACCTGTTACCGGTTCAGAAAAAGTAACTTCTATGGCTGTACTGTTTACTGGATTCACCTCTTGGATTCTTGGAGCTTGCTTTATTTTGCTGGTTCCTGCAAATGCACTTGTTTTTGCATCTGCTTGCAATCTAGCAAGGTCTCCGATTTTCAGC
>JAUQXG010000058.1 GCA_030834765.1 Lutispora sp. | reverse complement strand
GGACTCTAACAGTTGTTGCAGTGATCTTTAAATTATCATCACCTAAAATTTTCTTGGTTTCATTTATCATTTTTAACTCTTCTTTTGTATATCCATTCTCCATAAACACGTCTATATGAGGGATACAATTATTGGCTATTTGATGAGGATAAAAGCTATTTTTGTTTCCTCTTATTCCATTTTCAAGATCAGTGACACCTTTTAAGCCAGATCCTGAAACTGCTTGATAAGTGGAATAAATAATTCTTTTGATTTTATATTTATCATGAAGTGGTTTTAGTGCAACTACTGCCTGTATTGTTGAACAATTTGGATTTGCTATGATGCCTTTGCTCCAATTTATATCTTCAGCATTGACCTCAGGGACCACAAGTGGCACATCTGGATTCATTCTAAAAGCACTGCTATTATCTATTACTGTCACACCCTTGGAAGTGGCAATAGGTGAAAACTTAGAACTTGTATCTCCTCCAGCTGAAAAAAGTGCAATATCAATACCCTTATCAAATGATTTTTCATTAAGCTCCTCAACTTGATACTCATTCTGATTAAATCGCATTTTTGTACCAGCAGATTTTGAAGAAGAAAATAAATAGAAGTTATTGATTGGAAATTTCCTTTCTTCCAATACTTTTAGAAACATTCTACCTACCATTCCAGTTGCGCCAACAACTGCTACATTGGCTTTTTCCATTATTAGCCCTCCTTTTAATATTATTATATTGTATTATAAGTTTTATAAATAGTTTACTAAATAGGGTACAATTGAATCTTATTATTTAAATAATATCATAGATGAAATAAGTTATTATCATCTTATATTTTCAGATTTACTGTATAGCTAAATTGCAAACTAACCTTAAAATATTAAGAATAATAGTAGCATCTAGCAATACAAGTGTCAATATTACATATAAAGACAGATTGATTACAAATGCAAAATATATTTGTAATATTGCCATTGATAATATAAAATGATACTTGAGGTTAAAGAAATTTTTTGAAAATTATAAAAAAAAGTGGGGAGATATGATGAAAAATAAAGGAATTTTGGTTATTGTTTTTACGGTCTTAATACAATTATTTGGAAGTATTACCTTTGCAGATAAAGGCTTCGAAGGTTATAGCTTATTTAATATAAATGACTCAACTATTGATATTGTTAAAGAAAGTAGCGAGATACTTCTAAAAAACAACAAGATTTATTATAAAGGTGAATTTATTATAAAAAATAAATCTGATAAGCAGATTGAATCAGTATTAGGATTACCTTCAGATTATGTAGAGAATATGAGTGCCTTATATAAAGGAAGCTCAATAAAGACATATAAGATATCACAAAAGAATATTATTAAAATGAATAAAACATATACATTTCCAGAGAAAGATATATGGCGAGCTTTTAATATTATTTTGAAACCAAATGAAACCGTTCTAATACCTGTAAATTATGAGTCAAATCCTACAATCGATGAAAACGGTAATACGGTGTTAAGCTATCCTCTTTTAACCGATCATTCAAATGAGCAATTAATTAAAGAGTTATCAGTTAAAATGAGTATAAATGACTTTAAAATATACAATCTAATAAGCATAGAAGGCAATGATAGGGGTCTTTCAGAAGAAAATGGCGTTTTTCTATGGGATTCAGAGAAAGAGAATAAAAAAATAATATTAAAATATAAAGATGTTGAACAAGCTGCTTTAAATTATTTATTAAGTTTGAACGAAAGTAAATATACAAAAATAGTGAGTAGTTTTAAGGCTAGAGATTATGATAGAACCATTAGCCTTAGTAAAGAAACTATAGGAATCGAAACTAAAACAGAAACAATAAATATAATAAACTATTTAATTTCAGAGAGCTATAAAATGCTGAATAACAATAGCCAGTTTATAGCAGAATCCAATAAAATAGACCTAAATAAAGTATATCCATCAGAATTAGCTTGGAAAGTGTATTTTGATAGACTCTCCTATTTTCATAATATGAATAACAAGGAAGAGGTAAAAAAAGAGCTTGAAAAGATTAAAGAAAATCCTAATCAAAATGTACTATTAATTAGCTGGGCTAATAATATTTATAATACCAATAATACTTCAGATAAAGAGAATAGCTTAAATACTGCAAAACAAAATCTTGATAAAGATTTTCTTGGCAGTACATATGAAGCATTTAAAAAGAACATTATAACTTATATAATAATTTCTGTAGTAGCACTTTTCATTGGATTCTTGCTTGGGCGTGTTTCAAAAAAGAGTAGAAGAAATAGATATATGTTTAGAAGATAATATAATTATATATTAATATGATTATGAATTGATGTGATTATGAAATAATGTGGTTATGAAATAAACATAAACACTGTATAATATAAGAATTTCTCCTAATAATATTGCTTGTAGAGGTGATATTAATGAAAAAAAGCAAGGCTACAAAAACATTAACGCCTGAAGAACTAGTAAAATATGAGATTGCAGCCGAATTAGGATTGAGTGAAAAACTTGCCAGTGTTGGATGGGGCGGGTTAACTGCTCAAGAAACCGGACGTATTGGCGGTATAATAACTAAAAAAAGAAAAGCACAAAGAAATAAGAAGATAATGGGTTCAGCTTTGCTGGACACCGACAATTAAAGTTTACGGGGAAAGCCACCTCGTAAACTTTAGTTTTTACTTAGGGTATAAATAGTGCTATAATATTACGAAGAATCGGGGATCAATTGAATATACGGCGAAGGGGTAAGAAGTAAAAAATGAATCAGTATAACGATTTTGCAAAAGTTTATGATACATTAATGTATGATTTAGACTATGATAAATGGGTTTTGCATATTAATGATATTTTCAAAAAATCTAATATTAAACCTGTTACTATATTGGAAACAGCATGTGGAACTGGTCAAATAACAGTGAGACTTTCAAAAATGGGCTATAAGATGACAGGTGTAGATATTTCAGAAAGTATGCTTTCCATAGCAGAATCCAAAGCAAGAATACAAAGACAAAAGATTAAGTTTTTAAATCAGGATATGACTCAGCTTGATTTAAATCAAAAATTTGACAGCATATTATGTATGTGCGATGGGATTAATTATATAGTTGAAGAAAAAAAACTACAGAATTTTTTCAAAGCAGCTTTTGAAAAACTAAATGATAATGGAATATTTATTTTTGATATTAGCAGTATGTACAAGTTCAAAAATATCATTGGAAATAATACTTTTTATAATGAAAAAGATGAAATATGTTATGTTTGGGATAACGAGTTCGATGAAGTAAATAATATTGTGGATATGGAATTAGTAATTTTTGTTCCGGATGGTAAGTTGTTTAAAAAGATAGAAGAACATCATATTCAAAAGGCATATGACATTGAATATATTAAAAGTCAGTTAATAAAAGCGGGCTTTAAATACATAAATGTTTTTAGTGATTTTGATTTAGATAATGTAAGTGATCTTAGTGATAGAGTTTTTTTCTCTGCACTAAAGCAGAAATAGGAGGTATAAAATGAAAGATTACGTTATTAGAGGTGCAAGTAAAAATGGAGAATTAAGATTTTTTTGCGCTGTTACAACTAGCATAGTTGAGAAAGCAAGAGAAATACATGATTGCTCTCCAGTATCAATAGCTGCATTGGGTAGACTTTTGACAGCTGGTACTATGATGGGGATGATGCTAAAATCGATAAATG